>CAYPTK010000001.1:0-3695 GCA_964413555.1 uncultured Bacteroidales bacterium
TTCTACCTGTAATCATTGGCACGTCAAAACAGCTTCATTTTAAAGAATTAAAAATTTTATTATTATTTTTTATCGCTGGCACATTTGTTCATACATTGGTTAGTGGAGCCTTGTTCTTCAAAATTATAGAGAACAACATACAGGATACAAGGAATATCTCGTATTTTTTCTCTCATATCAGGTTTTCATTAATACTCGTGTTGTCAGCGTTTATATGTGCCTATTTTTTTCTTAAAAAGCAGGAGGTTTTTTTTAAACGAGAGAGGTATATATATCTTATTCTTTTCTTCTGGTTTAGTTTTTTTATTTTTTTGCTAAAAGCATTGACAGGGATTGTTGCATTTGGAATATTATTAATTTTATTAGGATTTTATTTTGTATTTAAAATAAAAAAGATCGCTATCAGGTTTTCACTTGTATTATCTTTGACAGGTATTATTATAGGAGCCATCTATTTTTTTATTCATATTTATAGTAATTTCCATCCACGGGATGTAGCAACTGAAGAAGAACTACCTTTATTAACAAAACAGGGAAATCCGTATCATTATGATTTGGATTCGAAAGAGGTTGAATCCGGGAATTATGTTTGGCGTTATATCTCTGAAAAAGAGTTAAGAAAAGAATGGAACGAAAGAAGTACTATTGATTACAACGGGCTGGATAAAAAAGGACAAGCACTAAGGCATACACTTATAAGGTACATTACATCCAAAGGATATTATAAAGATTCAGTCGGCATGAGCAAACTAACTGACGAAGATATAAAAGCAATTGAAAATGGAATGGCTCATGAAATGTACACGAAAAAATTCACATTATATCCCAGGGTCTACGAGCTGGCATGGGAAATTCATCATTTCAGGCAAAGCGGTGATCCTAAAGGGTCTTTTACAAAACGCTTATTGGCTTATGAAACCGGGTTGAAAATTATTAAACAACATCCTGTTATTGGAACCGGGTTAGGGGATATTAAAAAAGAATATTCTGAATATTACAGTAAAAACAACCCTGAAATGAATAAAGAAAAATTTGTGTATGGACACAATCAATTCCTGACCATATGGATTTCAATGGGTACAATCGGGTTGATTTGTTTTATCGTGATGCTTTTTTACCCGATTAAGATTTGGGAAGGGTATAAGCGTTATTTTTTTATTATATATTTTATTATCGTGTTCTTATCCATGTTAAACGATGATACATTAGACACCCAAATCGGGATGGCTTTTTTCATGTTTTTTTATTCAGTGTTTTTGTTCGGGTACGATAGCAAAGGTTCACACGGGAGTTCTTAAAATTCACTATCAATTATTTCATAGTTGTTGTTATCTTCCGATGATTTTTTGTTCTTGCATTCGGTTGAAATGGAAAACCCTTCAGGGTTTTTGAACGTGGCATCCTGAGAAATTCCCAGAGATTTATTGTTATACACATCTTTCATAAACAGGGCCCAGATAGGTAAAGCCATATTTGCTCCCTGACCGAGACTAATATTGTCAAAATGGATAGCACGGTATTCCCCACCAACCCAAGCGCCGCCCACGAGATTTGGAGTAATTCCCATAAACCACCCGTCTGATTGATTTTGCGTGGTTCCTGTTTTTCCTGCTATCTGGTTATTCAGGTCATATGTAAGTCTTAACCTGATCGCCGTACCTTCATTGACCACATCCTGCAAAAGTTTAATCATCGTGTAAGCCGTGCGTTCACCGATGGCTTCTCTTTTAACCGGGTTAAATTCCGTTAATATATTGCCGTTTTTATCTTCTATTTTAATTATATAAACAGGACGTATATGTACTCCTTTGTTTGCAAAAGTGCTATAAGACCCCACCATTTCGTAAAGAGAAATTTCAGATGTTCCTAATATCATGGATGGTACAGCCCTTATATCACTGGTTATACCCATTTTTTTCATGATTTTTGCAACAGACTCGGGATTGAATTGTTTAACCAACCAGGCAGAAATATAGTTCACGGAGTTAACCAACCCCCATTTTAATGTTACCATTTCACCTTCAAGCCCTGACTTCCCAGCGTTTTTCGGTGTCCATGTAGTATCACCAAGCAAAAACGTTTGGGCCACGTTGGGGACTTCATGACACGGGGAATATTCTTCCTGCATTGCAAGTGTATATAAAAATGGTTTTATCGTGGACCCGATTTGTCTTTTTGCCTGATGAACATAATCATATTTAAAATATTTGAAACTAGGCCCGCCGACATAGGCTTTGATATGGCCATTATGAGGATTCATGGCCATAAAACCTGCCCGCAAAATGAATTTATAATAATAAAGAGAATCCATAGGACTCATCACGGTATCTTTTTCCCCCTCGTATGTAAATACTGTCATTTTTACCGGTTTTTCAAACTTTTCACGAATGGCTTTTTGAGATAATCCTTTCTGTTTTAAAAATTTATATCTTCTCGAATTTTTTAATGCCCTGTCCATGATGATTTTTACCTGCTCATCATCAAGATCCTTCGAAAAAGGAGCATTCGTCATACCTTTTTTTGATTCAAAAAATTTTTTTTGAATGTCTTTCCCCAAATGCTTGTCAACAGCTTTTCGCGCGTATCTTTGCATGTCAGCATTTATTGTAGTATATATTTTCAATCCATCTTTATATAGATTATATGGTGACCCGTCAGGTTTTGTATTTTTATACAGCCATCCATATAAAGGATTTGTTGTCCATTCAACAGAATCTTTCCTGTAGTCACTGTACACTTGGTAATTTTTTCTGTAAGGTTTATCTGCACTCATCACTTGTCTGATATGTTCTCTCAGGTAAGGGGCGAGGCCTTCATTTTGGTTATTTACTTTATACTCAAGTTTGATGGGAAGTTTATTCAATGAATCGTATTGAGCAGTTGTAATAAAATTATACTTTTTCATTTGAGATAAAACCGTGTTCCTTCTTAATATTGATGCTTCCGGGTGCATTACCGGATTGTATCGCGTTGGAGCATTCACGACCCCGGCCAGGAGAGCCGCTTCTTCAATTTTTAAAGAGTCGGGAGTCGTGTTAAAAAACGTGTTGGCTGCCGATTTGACACCATATGATTGGCTGCCGAAAAATACTGTATTTAAGTACATTACAAGAATTTCTTTTTTCGTGTAATTTCGTTCCAGTCGAACAGCTGTAACCCATTCTTTAAATTTTGTAATGCAAAGATGGTATGCCCGCATCAATTTTGAATCATAACTAGCGGTATCACGGCCAAATAAATTTTTTGCCAATTGTTGAGTAATCGTGCTACCTCCACCCGTGCTTTTTCCTAATAATAATGTTTTAAATAATACCCTGCCCAATCCTATAGGATCTATCCCGCTATGTTTTTTAAACCGGATATCTTCTATGGCAATTAATGCATTGACCATATTAGGAGATAAATTATTAAAATCAATGGATGTACGGTTTTGTATAAAAAACTTTCCAATCACCTCTTTATCTGACGAATAAACTTGAGATGCTAAATTGTTGCTTGGATTTTCTAATTCCTTAAATGAAGGCATTGGCCCCATCAAACCTGCTGATATTAAGATAAAAAGAGTAATGGTAAACAGAAAAGGAATGGAAAATAAAATCCAAAAAATTGTACGGTATCGTATTTGTTTATTTTCGTTTTTATTCATTTTTTTTATAATTTTACCTGAACTATCTTCACTGGCAATATTATTCCAT
>CAYPTK010000001.1:3705-22367 GCA_964413555.1 uncultured Bacteroidales bacterium
CACCCACCCCCAAACAAAATCCACAAAATACTTCGCTAACCTATTTGTATATTTGCGTTTTAATACATTTTATTTATACATTGCATTACATTTTTTTCAAATAAACTATATATTTATTTTTATGAAAGAGCATTTAGTCATAGTCGAGTCACCTGCAAAAGCCAAAACGATTAAAAAATACCTGGGTAAAAATTTTTTAGTCAAATCAAGCTATGGACACATCAGGGACCTTTCAAAAAAAGAGTTTAGCATTGATATAGAAAACAATTTTGAGCCAAAATATATTGTTCCCGAAGATAAAAAAAATGTTGTAAAAGAACTAAAACAAATAAGTAAAAATTCAGAAGATGTTTGGTTGGCTTCTGATGAAGACCGTGAAGGAGAAGCCATTGCCTGGCATTTATGTATTGAATTAGGATTAGACCCTCGAAAAGTCAAACGAATCGTTTTTCATGAAATAACGAAAAATGCAATCCTTGATGCAATTGAAAACCCCCGGGGAATTGATAAAAATTTGGTTGATGCACAACAGGCCAGAAGAATTTTAGACAGGATTGTTGGATTTAAATTATCACCAATTCTTTGGCGAAAAATCAAACCATCCTTATCTGCAGGGAGGGTACAGTCTGTTGCTCTTAGACTTATAGTAGAGCGGGAAAGAGAAATAATGCAATTCACCTCGGAATCGTCCTATAAAGTTCGGGCATTATTTGTAGTAAATGATGGAAAGAAAAAAAATGAATTTGTCGCTGAACTTCAAAAAAATATTCCAACCCAAAAAGAAGCACTGGAGTTTTTACAAAAATGCAAAAATGCAACCTATAAGATTGAAAGCGTTACCAAAAAACCATCAAAGAAAAATCCATCTGCACCTTTTACTACATCAACCTTGCAACAAGAAGCCAGCAGACGACTCGGGTTTTCAGTTGCCAGGACAATGACCATTGCCCAAAGGCTATACGAGGCCGGAAAAATCACTTACATGAGAACCGATTCTGTTAATCTTTCTAAAATGGTTTTAAATTCAGCCAAGTCATATATTAATAATGAATATGGTTCAAAATATCTTGAAACAAGACAATACCAAACAAAATCGAAAGGTGCGCAGGAGGCTCATGAAGCCATAAGGCCTACATATATTGAGAATGCTGAAGTCAGTGGAAATAATGCAGAGAAAAAACTTTATGAACTCATATGGAAACGAACAATTGCTTCCCAAATGAAATCGGCTGAGCTTGAAAAAACGACCGCGAAAATATCAATTTCTAACGAGCCAAAAGAATTTATAGCGACAGGTGAAGTATTAACATTCGATGGATTTTTAAGAGTATATCAGGATGCTATGGAAGAAGATGGAGGAAAAAAGAGCACCCTTTTACCCCCTCTTAAAGAAGGAGATAATCCAGTATATAAAGAGATAAATGCTGTTGAACGTTTTTCTCACCATCCCCCAAGATACACGGAGGCTTCTTTGGTCAGGAAACTCGAAGAAATGGGGATTGGGCGTCCTTCTACATATGCTCCCACCATATCAACAATTCAGAATCGTGGATACGTGGTAAAAGAAGATAGGATGGGACACGAGAGGGAATATAACCATCTAAAATTAAATCAGGATAATATCCAGGAAGAAGTTTTAAAAGAAATAACAGGAGCAGAAAAAAATAAGCTGTTTCCAAATGATATTGGTATGGTAGTGAATGATTTTCTTATAAAATATTTTCAGGAGATCATGGATTTTAATTTCACCGCGAAAGTAGAAGAAGAATTTGATATCATTGCCGAGGGAAAAGAAGAATGGAATAAAATGATCGCTGATTTTTATTATCCCTTTCATGAAAAAGTTGAGAAAACATTAAAAGAAACGGGCAGAGATTTTGGAACACGCTTGTTAGGAGACGACCCGGAGTCCGGGAAACCCGTGTATGCTAAGATTGGTAAATACGGTCCGATTATTCAAATTGGTGAATCAACAGATGAAGAAAAACCTCAATTTGCAAGCCTGAGGCACGGGCAACATATTGAGACCATTTCACTTGAAGAAGCTCTTCGGTTATTTGATCTTCCCCGAAACCTGGGTAAATATGAAGAAAAAGATGTCGTTGTTTCGGTTGGCCGGTTTGGCCCTTATGTAAAGCATGATAATAAATTTGCTTCATTAAAAAAAGGAGTGGATGACCCGTATGAAATAGGATTAGACAGGGCCATAGAATTAATTGAAGAAAAAAGAGAACGGGATCGGAAAAAGGTTATAAAAATTTTTGACGAAGAACCTGAATTAAAAGTACTCAATGGCAGATGGGGTCCTTATATTGCATATAATAAAGAAAATTTCAGGATTCCTAAGGACCTGAAAAAAGATCCGGCCAAATTAACACTGAAAGATTGCAAAGATATTATTAGTAAAAATAAAAAAAAGGGTAAATCCAAAAGATCTTCTTCGTCAAAGAAAGGATAAGCTATGAACCTAAATGATTATTTTTCTCCTGTAAGTCTTGATAAACCGGATGTTACCTACCTTAACCCGGGGAATACATTATCGCGATACATGGATATTCATACACCGGATAACCCGATTCAAAATATCAATCAATATACTATAGCAATTATCGGGGTTCCTGAAAGCAGGGGGTCTATAAATAAAGGAACGGATAAAGCATGTGACCAGGTGAGAAAAAAACTGTACCAGCTTACTCCACCAACTTCCAGACAATCTATAATTGATTTGGGAAATATATACAAGGGAAATACCTTAAATGATACAATATACGCGTTACGGGATGTTTATGAATACATTAACCAACATAACCTGACCGTTTTGTTTATCGGGGGAGGGCAGCATTTGGTTTATTCATCATACCTTTTATATACACGACTTAATAAAAGGATGAATCTCGTGACCATTGATGCAAAACTTGATCTGGATGAACCACGAGGGGAGATTAATTCCGAAAATTATTTGAAAACGATTATTAAAGAAGATAAAAAAGATATCTTGTTTGATTTTACCAATTTAGGGCACCAGGTTTTTTACAATAATAATAATGAATTGGATTATTTGAAAAAACACCTTTACGAATCCAAACGGCTTGGGGATTTAAAAAATAACCTTCATGAAGCAGAGCCTTACCTTAGGGATGCAAACATATTAAGCATAGACTGTAATGCAATACGGCAGTCTGATTGCCCCGCGAACCTGCGTCCGTCACCCAACGGGTTTTATGGAGAAGAAATTTGCCAGTTTGCAAAATATGCTGGAATGAGCAATAATATGAATGCCATATGGGTTAATGAGATAAATCCGGATTTTGATATTAATGACCAGGGTGCGCATTTAATGGCACAGGCATTATGGTACTTTATCCAGGGTGCTGAACAAAAAATCTATGAAAATCCTTTGCAAAGCAATGATTTTAAAAAATTTATTGTAAACTTTAATGTAACAAATCATGAGGAAATTATTTTTTATAAAAGCTCTATAACCGAGAGATGGTGGGTGGAAGTGCCTTCTAAGAATCAAAAAAAACTAATGCTGGCATGTTCATATAAAGACTATGAAAATGCTTGTAATCACGAAATTCCTGAAAGATGGTTGAGATTTTTTCAAAAAATTAATTAATATTGCAATATTAAGTTTATTATCTTTTTTAGTAACTTAATTGTAAAATAATAGTATAACTATAGATAACCTAAAAATTAATGAAAAAGGCTGTTTGGATATTATATTTTATAATAGTAGGCCCACTATTCTTAGTGAATGGTCAGCAAACGCCTAATTTTAGCCAGTTTATGTTTTTGCCCAGCGAGTATAATCCCGGTGCTGTAGGAAGCCATGAGCAGGTTTGTTTATCAGGTTTATTAAGAAATCAATGGGGGAATATCTTTTCCGGTGGTCAATTTGAAGGAGCCCCGACTACATTATATTTTAATGGGAATACAGATTTTAATTTACTTGGTGCAAATCATGGAGTAGGCTTAACGATAGAAAGTGATCAAATCGGGTTTCATGAAAATGACAATTTAAAAGCAGCATATGCATATCGAATGAATATTGGAAATGGAAAATTAGGAATAGGGGTAGGTGCAGGAATTATTTTTCATAAATTAAAGGCGGAATGGAAAACTCCTAATGCCGCAAATGTCCCTGCCAATATGTTTGTACCTGCTGAAAACGACCCGGCAATTCCTTCAGGTGAAGAACAAAACCCCACGGCATTTGATATGGACATGGGAATCTTTTATAAAACGCCTAAATTATTCGTGGGCATATCTGCTAAACATATCTATACAGGAGAAATGGAGTATAATAATATTAATTCTGATTTATATGATCCTGATTTTTTTGTATGCGGGGGATATAATCTATATGTACCGAATACATTATTTGAAATACAACCTTCTTTTTTGGTTTTATCAGATGCCAAGGTGACGAATATTGTTTTAAATACAAATGTATTATATAATAATAAAATATTGGGGGGGCTTTCATACAGGATGGGAAATGCATTAACGGCTTTAATAGGATTTGAAATGGCAAATAATTTAACAGTTGGTTTGTCATATGATTTTGAACTTTCTGAAATCGGGAGTTACCACGGTGCATCACAGGAATTTTCAATAAAATATTGTTTTGATATCAAGTCCGACAACACGCCAAAACAGTATAAAAGTATTAGATTTTTGTAATTTTATTTTTTTTATTAAAAATAAATTATTATTTTTATATCAAAATTTTTAGCTATGAAAAAAATTATCATTATAATAGGAATATTAGCTATAATAAGTAGCTGTGCCGACTATCAAAGCGGTGAATTAGTAGGAGTAGGAAACAGGGGTCAATATTATGAGCCCGAACCATTCGGAATGATCTTTGTTCCCCAGGGGAATTTCAAGATGGGGCCTGTAGAAGAGGATATTACCAATAATCTAAATGCAATGGTTCAAAATGTTTCTCTTGATGCTTTTTGGATGGATGAGACAGAGATTACCAATAACGAGTACAGACAATTTGTATATTGGGTAAGAGACTCAATAATGAGAAGATTATTGGCAGAGCAACTTGATGATTATGCCATCTCTGAAGGGCCTAACGGGGAAATCTATGATCCTCCTCATTTGAACTGGGAAACACCAATTAATCAGGAAGACGAAGAAGTGAACCAGATATTAAAAGAAATGTATTACCAGGGCGATGAAAAGTTTTGGGGTCGTAAGCAGTTAGATACCAGAAAGTTAATCTATGAATATTATTGGGTGGATTACAAACAGGCTGCAAACAAATCCAACAGGTACAATTTTAAAAAGAAAGAATACGAAGGATATGTAATAAATCAACAGGGAGAACGTGTTGAAATTGAAAGCAGGGCTGATTTTATTATTAGAGATAAAGTAAATGTATATCCTGATACATTATGTTGGATTGCTGATTTTACATATTCATATAATGAACCCTGGACAAAAACATATTTTTCACACCCGGCATATGATAATTATCCTGTAGTAGGTGTAAACTGGAAACAGGCAAATGCATTTTGCATATGGAGAACAAACTTATTGAATAGTGCATTAGTAAAAAGAGGAAATAAATTTGTTCATGATTATCGCCTGCCTTTAGAAGCAGAGTGGGAAAAAGCAGCAAGAGGAGGATTACAACGGGCAAAATATCCATGGGGAGGCCCATATGCCAGAAACAGACAAGGTTGTGTCTTGGCAAACTTTAAACCACTAAGAGGTAATTATGCAGATGATGGAGGTTCTCATACAATAACTGTTGGAAGCTACTCTCCAAATCAATATGGATTATATGATATGGCCGGAAATGTAGCTGAATGGACAGCTTCCGCGTATGATGAGTCAAGTTATGCATACACTCACGATTTGAATCCTGATTATAAATACAATGCAAGGCCTGATGATCCAAGAGTACTGAAAAGAAAAGTTATTCGTGGTGGATCTTGGAAAGACGTTGCATATTACCTAGAATGCGGAACAAGAACATATGAATATGCTGATTCAGCAAAATCATACATAGGTTTTAGATGTGTAAGAACATATTTAGGAAACCGAAGAATTCAATAATATTTTATAAATAAAAAATTTAAACTTTTAAATACTTACTATTATGAAAATGTCAGAAATGGTCCAGACGAGAGGATGGAAAGTCTTTATGCAAAAACTATACAGTTGGGGAGCATCAGTTGTACTAGCAGGAGCATTGTTTAAAATTATGCACTGGCCGGGTGCAAGTATCATGTTAGTCGTTGGTATGGGAACAGAGGTAATAATATTTTTCTTCTCAGCATTCGAGCCTCTTCACGAAGAACTTGACTGGACATTAGTATTTCCTGAATTAGCCGGGATCGAAGAAGAAGAAGTTGGAACAAGTTCAATAAAGCCAACAGGAGAAGGACTTCAAAAACTTGAATCAATGCTTGAAGGACTTAGTGTAAATTCTTCCATGTTTGAAAACCTTGGCAATGGATTAAATAGATTAAGCGAAACAACAGCTAATCTTTCTGATTTATCAGATGCAACAGTAGCAACTAGTGATTTTGCACAAAATGTACAGTTAGCATCTGAATCAGTAAGTGGTTTAAATGATACATTTGTAAAATCTAATGAAGAACTGAATCAATCCGTACAAGGATTATCAGGGTCCTATCAAAATGCTGCTGAAGCAATTTCAACATCTGGTAACGAAGCAGCTACAAAATTTAAAGAATCTGGAAATGAACTTACTTCAATTTATCAGGAATTAGCTGATTCAATAAAAGAAAGTGCTAATACAATATCCAGTGAGTCAAACTCGTATAGTGGAAAAATAGAAGATATCAATAAAAACTTAGCTGCTTTAAATTCTGTATATGAATTACAAATGCAGGAAACAAATAACCATCTCAACAATACAAAAGAGATTTTTAAAGGATTCGATAATATGCTTGGAAACCTTAAAGAATCTGCAGATATTGCACAGGATTTCAAAAATGAGATGAACAATATGAACAATCAAATTGCCCAATTAAATAATATTTACGGCAATATGTTGGGATCATTGGAAGAAATCAAATAATAAATCAACACCATATAAAATTATAATATTAATCATATAAGTTCTTTTACATTATGAGTCATGGGAATCTTTCACCGAGGCAGAAAATGATCAATATGATGTATCTCATGTTGACAGCAATGCTTGCATTAAATGTTTCAAAAGATATTTTGAACGCTTTTTCTAATATAGATGAAGGGCTTGTTGAAGCCACAGAAAATACAGTTGAAAAGAACAAGGAGATTTACGGCCAATTTGAAACAAGGAAAACTGCTACACCTTCAGCCAGGGTAGATGAATATTTTAACTATGCACAAGAAGTTAAAAAAAGGTCAAATGAAATTTGTACTTTTATTCAAAAGAATAAAAAAGAAATTGTTAGAAAAGTAGATGGTAAAGATGCGGAAGCAATAACTGAAGACGGGGTACACATAATGGAGATAGATGCGAAAGACAATAAAGATGCACCAGCACAAGTGATGGTTGGATCCGGAGAAGGCGCCAAAGGAGCAGGATACAAATTGCAGAAAAAGATGGATAATTTTAAGGAATACTGTTTAAAATTAATACCTAAAACTAATGATTATAAGCAACTTATTCATTCAGTAGAAAGTGGGCTAGGCACTGAAAAAATTAAACATGCAGATCAAACATATGATTGGGTACCTGGTAATTTTGAACATCTTCCTACAGCAGGTGTTATCGCGATTATGTCTGGTATTGAAAACAGGGTAAGAAATGTAGAAGCTGATATGTTAAGTTATCTATATTCTGCTATAGATGTAGGAACAATAAAGTTCAATAAAATAGAAGCTACGGTAATTCCTAATTCCAATTATATTATTCGAGGAAATGAATATAAAGCTGATATATTTATAGCAGCTTCAGATACATCAGTAGATCCAGAAATTATTATTGGTGATTATGAGATGGAAGGAAACCAAATTAAATGGAAGGGAGATACAACACATGTACCTGTAAAAAGTGGAAAGGGTTTTTATACAACAAAACCTGGCGGAAGAGGTAAAACAGAATACAAAGGTATTATTAAAATTATAAAACCTGATAAGTCAATAGTAAATGTACCATTTGAGAGTTCATATACGGTTGCTCCACCCCAAGCTGTAGTATCACCTACAAAAATGAATGTATTTTATTTGGGATTACAGAATCCAGTAGATATATCTGTTCCAGGAGTTGCAAAAGAAAATATTGTAGCTAGTATGTCAAATGGTAGATTATTAAAGAGAGGAAATGCATGGGTTGCTATACCTGCAAGAGCTGGAAGAGAAAGTGTAGTGAGAGTTTATGCTAAAATTGGAGATAAACGGAATTCTATGGGAACTCAAAATTTTAGGGTAAAAAAAGTACCAGATCCAAAACCAGTCGTGGCGAATTCGAGCGGAGGTTCTATTTCTACTAATGTTTTAGCTGCTCAGGAGGTAGTTTTGGCCACGTTACCTGATTTTTTGTTTGACCTTAAATTTGAAGTTATAAGTTTTAATATGTATACAATAATAGGTGGATTTTTAAAGGAAGAAGCTTCCAATAGCAATAGAATTACAGCTAATCAGAAAAATTTAATCAGACAAGCAGGTAGAGGAAATAGTATCACCTTTGAAAAAATAATTGCCAAGAAACCTGGAGGAGAGAAAAAGGATATTGGAACGATTAGCTTTAGACTAAAATAAATCATAAAATTTTAGAATTATGAAAAGAATAATTAAAATAATCGTCATAGCCATAATAAGCTTGAGTAGTACTCAGAATATTATAGGACAAAATGTACAAAGTGAAGTACAAACGAATAACGAGAAATATGAGGGACAGGAAAAGAAAGAAGTATATGAAAAATTAGATTTGAAAAATAAAAAACCTGTGCCTTATGTTCCTACAAGAGAAGCTGATGTAATTTGGGAAAAAACAGTATGGAGAATGGTTGATTTGAGGCAAAAAGTAAATCTTCCGTTATATTATCCAACAGATCCCATTGGAAATCGAATGAGTCTTGTTAATTTATTATTATACGGGATTAATAATGAAGGATTGAATGCTTATGATCCAGACGATCCGGAGGCTACAACTGAATTTGATATATTGATGACTGCCGAACAGGTAAAAAAATCAATGGGAGCAGGAAAGGAAGTAACAGAAATAGCACAGGCTGATGGAACAGTAAAGTATGATTCTGTGGATTTACCCCCGCAAAAACACGAGATAAAAAAATTACTTATTAAAGAAAAGTGGTATTTTGATAAAAATTATTCAAGAATGAAAGTAAGAATAATTGGTTTATGCCCGATACGATTATTCCATAAGGAAGAAAACCCAGATATGTATGTAATGCAAAAAACATTTTGGATTTATTATCCGGAAGCAAGGCCTATATTAGCAAATCATCCTGTATTTAACAGGAATAATGATGCTCAAAGTATTACATTTGACGACTTTTTCAGACAAAGACAATTTACAGGATATATATTCTCCGAGTCAAACGTGTATAATAACAGGCAAATTAATGAATACAGATCAGGTGTAGAAGTATTATGGGAAGCAGAAAAGATAGAAAATGAGATATTTAGAATGGAACATGATATGTGGGTATTCTAAAATTAATAATATCTTAGTAATAAAAAACCTGCTAATTTAGCAGGTTTTTTTATTGTATAATTTTAATATAATATCGTCATCGAAATAGAATACAACTCTAAATAGTGTTTGTCCATAATGTCCGCTAACCCCGGTACAGTCATTCTTCCTTACGGGGCAGGCTTCGTTACGTTTGCCCCAAAATTGCTCATTTACAACAGTAAACTGCGCAATTTGGGGCTTCACAAGCCTCGTTATCGAACATTATGATCCAAACACTTGACTTTTATAGGCGGACACTAAATATATTTATTCCCTTTTTCAGATTTTACATCTTCTAAAAAAAGCTTAATTTTTTGTTCATCTTCTTTTTTACATATCAGGAGAATATTATCCCTTTCCACTACAATCTGGTCATTTAACCCATTAATAATAACAAGTTTATCGTCTGGCATCTTGATAATACAGTTATTTGTTTCATACGTCATTACATTATTGCCATTAATTGCATTGTTGTTTCCATCTTTTTCC
Source organism: uncultured Bacteroidales bacterium (assembly GCA_964413555.1). GTDB lineage: Bacteria > Bacteroidota > Bacteroidia > Bacteroidales > JBBRXJ01 > CAYMKE01. The sequence goes on from CAYPTK010000001.1 coordinate 13,874, forward strand.
ATATGGTTGTATAAAGCACTCCATGTTCCAAGGTCAGACCATCCAAAACTTGATGGAATCATGTAAACATTATCAGCTTTTTCCATAACTGCATAATCAATCGATATGGGGTTACATTCATTATATGTTTTTTCTATAAAAGAAGATTCACCTGTTGTATTATATATATCAATTCCTTCTTTGAAAAGCAGGTATATATCAGGGGTATGCTCTTTTAATGCTTCCATGATAGATGTTAATGACCAGATAAAAATTCCCGAATTCCAGAAAAAATCACCACTTTCAAGGAAAAGGTTTGCCATCTTAATATCTGGCTTTTCTGTAAATGTTTTCACCTTTTTTAAAATTTCATTTTCAGTTTGATCGCTATGTGCTTGTATATAACCATAGCCTGTTTCAGGGTGAGTAGGTGTTATACCAAGTGTAACCAGTGCATCTTTATTTTTAATAAAATCTAATCCTTTTGTTGCTATATCTATGAACTCGTCTTCTTTTAAAATAAGATGATCAGACGGGGTTACAATAATGTTAGCATTGGGATTTGATTTTTGGATCTTAAAACTGGCATACGTGATGCATGGAGCAGTATTTCGCATCATGGGTTCTGATAAAATTTGATTTTTAGTTATGCCTTCCAATTGCTCAAGGATTATTTCTTCATATTGTTGGTTTGAAACAATGAAAATGTTCTCTTTAGGAATAAAACGCGAAAAACGATCATAGGTCATTTGGAGGAGCGTTTTTCCAACACCAAGGATATCTAAAAATTGTTTGGGGCGTTTTGTTCTGCTGAATGGCCAAAATCGGCTTCCAACGCCGCCGGCCATGATTATGCAAAAGTTATTTTGATCCATAATATATTATTTAAATTTTAAGTCAAAAGTATAAATTTGTTTCTAATTATTCTATGAAATATAGCGATTATTTTCATGAGAATTTCCATTCAGAATATCCGTTAAATCTGGACTTGTTGTGTTTGATATAATTGATTTACACGGTCCAATGTTATCCATTGAATTTGTTGTATTTGATTCTTTGTAAGGGTTTTTAAAAATTCAATAAGGGGTGTTTTATATTCATACCCTCCTTCCTGATGGCACCCGGTACTTAAAATAATGGGTGCTGTTGATTTTTTAGATAGTTCGATAGCTTTAGTTAAACCGGGAATTAAAGTTTTCTTAGCTGATATATAATCAGACATTCCCAGATTGTTCGGTAGTTCTGTAATATTATATATACTAAATGGTTGATGTAATGCATGAATACCTTTATAATTCGTTTTTTTTAAAATCGTGGCATTTTTAAACACATCATTGTTTTGTTGTACATGGCCCCATAAGTTAATTACAAAATCTGTAAATACATCATTTGTCTTCCCAAATGCATCAAAATAGTTTCCTCGCTGAGCATTATTTGCATTATAGCCTTGGGAGAGCAGAACGGGAGGAACTGCTGATGCATCATAACCGAATTGCAGTTCACTAATAACTTTTAACACATCATCAGAAGCCATCCATCCTCCAGCCCTGAATCCTTTAATTGGATTTAAGGGGAGATACTCTTGAAGTAGTTGGCTACAAAATGTAATGATTTTTTTAATTTCTTCATAAGAATAAGCAGATAGAGGCACCCCGCGGCCATTTATTCTTTTTAGAATTTTTTTTTGGATTACAGGAATAAAGTTCCTGGGGGTATAAAAGTCGGGTTTATTCCTGAAATTGACACCCGGCACAGCATCAATTAATTTTTTCCAACAATGAATATGTAGTGCAATTTCATCTCCATCATATATAAGATGCCGTATTCTTTTTGCTTTCCATTTTGGAAATTTCAGGAAATAGGAGGGACAGATAAAATGGGTTATTGGAATATCCCTTCCTATTTGTTTTCTTACCTCATCCAGATCACAAATATTTCTTAAATGTTCCCCTTCCCAGTCTACACTAATGTTCATTAATACATTTTTCATCATAAGCATCTTGTACGTACGTTTTGGCTATGATGTTTCGATAAGTTTTCCTTTTTTCATAATAGTTTCCATAACTATCAAATTTCCAAACCCATTGTTCTTCATTAATACCCCGGGGTATTGAAGCAAATATCAAAGATTTCCTTTCAATTTCCCTGTTTTTTTTATCTAAAATTATTTCTTCATTATCGGTTATGAGACATGAGGGAAATGATTTTAACAGATCAAGGTGTTGTCGGTGAATTGTTTCACGAAGTATTTGTATTTCCTGTGAAGAATAAATTTTATGCTTTTTAAGATAACTGATAATGATATCGTCTAATTGACTCATAATGTTTAATGAAACGATAAAACCGGGCGATGGTGTAAATTGAAATCCAGGAGTTAAATGAAAATCTGCCACGGGTATTTTCTGATTATTTTTTTTAAACTGTTTTACCATATTCACAATTTGTTCTATCGCTCCATTCGTAATATCTTTATAAATCAAATGTATGTTATGATATTTTGTGATCTTTCGTTTCGTTTTTAGCGGGTGCCTGATGTCTACCAGGTAAACATCGTTGAATTTGTCAGAAAGATAATCAAGAGGGACATCTAATAACCAACCGCTCCCAAGTACATAAACTGAATCAAAACGGGATAAATTCATGGTCGATTTTTTAATATATGCTTTAGTATTCTCCAGATGCGAATCCCAATTATTATTTTCAATGACATACCGTTTCCATATACCATTTTGATCTTTTAAATACCCGTATTTCCATAAATTGAATTCTTGAAGTAAAAATTTTAATATTTTTTTTGCAAAATGGATCATTTGTTTGTCAAAGTTTTTTATCATTGTTTTAAAATATAAATTTATTAATATTAATACCATAATAGTAAATGTTTTGTTATTTTATATAGAACAAATTTAGATATTTTATATATTGTTATTTATTTTAAGATCATGTATAATTATGAATATTTTTGAGCATATTGGGAGATATTGTATTTTGATAAGCAAATGCTTTGTAATACCTGAAAAATATGGTGTTTTTAGGAAACAGGTTGTTCATGAAATGAATAATTTAGGCATTCGCTCAATAACCATCGTGGTGATTATTTCTATTTTTATGGGAGCTGTTATAACGATACAGACAGCTCTTAACTTAGAAAATCCTTTAATCCCAAAATATTATATTGGACTGGGAACGAGAGATTCTATGTTGTTGGAGTTTTCGTCTACTGTTGTAGGATTGATACTGGCAGGAAAAGTAGGGTCCAATATTGCATCAGAGTTAGGTTCCATGCGAATATCAGAGCAAATTGATGCACTTGACATTATGGGGGTTAATTCAGCAGGTTATTTAATTTTACCAAAAATAATATCGGCCATACTTTTTCATCCTGTACTTAATGCAATCAGTATTATAGTAGGTATTTTCGGGGGATGGTTGGCTGCTGTTTCTACACGGATTGTTAACCCGGCAGAATTTCTTTATGGTGTTCATTTTTGGTTTGAACCATTTTACGTGACCTATTCATTTATTAAAACAATAGTGTTCGCTTTTATCATTACTACTGTTTCTGCTTACCATGGATATTATGTACGGGGCGGTTCACTTGAAGTCGGACGTGCCAGTACGAAAGCAGTAGTAAACAGTAGTGTTTTAATACTGCTGTTTAACTTAATTTTAACACAAATAATGCTTACATGATAGAGATCAAAAATATATCAAAATCATTCAATAAAAACCAGGTATTGCATGATGTTTCAGCCACATTTGAGCGGGGGAAGACAACTCTTATAATTGGTCAAAGCGGATCGGGAAAAACAGTGCTTTTAAAATCTATTGTTGGATTGCATTCAATAGATGAGGGGGCAATATTTTATGATGGGATGCCATTCAATGACCAAAAATTTAAAAACCAGCAGGAAATCAGGAAAAAAATGGGAATGTTATTTCAGGGAAGTGCTTTATTCGATTCGATGGATGTTGAAAAAAATGTTAAATTTCCATTGGATATGTTTACTGATTTAAGCGAAGAAGAAAAAAAAGACAAAGTGATAACAGCATTGGAACGTGTAAACCTGGTTAATATTAACCATCTTTTCCCCTCGGAATTAAGCGGGGGAATGAAGAAAAGAGTTGCTATTGCACGTGCAATAGTAATGAAACCGAAGTATTTATTTTGTGATGAACCAACTTCCGGGTTAGATCCTAAAACAGCTACTATTATAGATGAATTGATTTATGAAATTACCGTGGAATATAATACCACTACAATCATTAATACACATGATTTTGATTCTGTTATGCAAATTGGCGAAAAGGTTTGTTTTATATACCAGGGCAAAAAATGGTGGGAGGGAAGTAAAGGGCAATTACTTGAAAGTGATAACGATGAATTAAATGAATTCGTGTTTTCTTCTGTTCTTGCTCAGCAAGCACGTGGATTCAAAATATTTCAAAGAGCACATATTGATTTTGAACAATATTCTAAGGGAAATTAATTTTTTTACTAATGCCTAGACCAAAAAGATTTTGCAGAATAGGATTACCCCCTTTAATGAAAGGATTTAAACCATTTGGTACACCCGTGAAAAACATTGAACCAGTTAAGCTTCATTTTGAAGAATTTGAAGCCTTGAGGCTTGCAGATTATAATAATTATTCACAGGAAATAGCAGCACGAGAAATGGATGTATCCAGGCCTACTTTTTCAAGAATATATGATAGAGCAAGAAAAAAAATATCTGTTGCATTTGTAGAAAATAAACCAATTTTCATTGAAGGTGGGCAGGCTATTTTTGAACATGACTGGTACCGTTGTAACGATTGCTATCATACATTTAGTGCAAAAAAAATAAAAGGGAAACAAATAATATGTCCTTCTTGTCAATCTAATGAAATGGTGTTTTTTAGTAACAAACAACACGTGCAAAATCAGAAAAAATCCTGTTATTGTACACATTGCAATACAACTTTGCCTCATGAAAGAGGAGTTCCCTGCAGGAGTGTTAAATGTCCGGATTGTGGAAGTTATATGAAAAGAAGTGGATAGGTTATGTTTTTTTATTAAATAACTTGATGAAGGTGCCAGAGGGAGAAGAAAGTAAATCACCTAAATCCAATTGCTTCCATTTATCATTTAGTTGTTGTATTGTTTTTGGATTTGACATAGCTATTTCGGGCGATGGATCATTTCTTTTCTTAGTAGTGCAATTGATCACTATTTTGTTATTATTTAAAAAATAAGTATCCAGGCAAGGATCATAATTGCATGCATAATGCCATATTTTATGGTATTCATTAAAATTTTGAGTTATTGCATCAGCAATGATATAAATATTCACAGGACATTGAAATTCTTTATCATTTAGCTTTTTAATGATTTTTTCCGGATTTTCTGCTTGTTTTGTATAGAGTATAGTGAGGGGGATGTTTTTTTTAATGTAAAGTTCTTCTATTTCGTGTATTTCATTTAAATCTTTAATCATTTTACCTGGATTAAAATGAGATAAATCAATATTTTCATCTGTTTCTGATGATACATCGGTGAGGTCAATACATAATTTTCCACCATAGGTTTTCTCTTTTCCAGCATGATCAAGAACATCGAGAGGTCCATTGCTAAAATGAAAATGCATCTTAGGAGATGTTTTCGTGGCAATTAAACGAATAATATTCATATAATCATTCGTTTTACATTGATCATTAAGAATAATGAGTATTTTATTCAGGATCATTTGTCCGGACCCCCAAAGTGCATGCATTACTTTTTCAGCATGGCCGGGATATTCTTTATGAATAGAAGCAATTGTTATGTTATGTCCAACCCCTTCTTCAGGGACATGAAGGTCATTGATTTCAGGCAGAATTGTGTTTTTTATGACAGGTGCGAATATTTTTTCAGTTGCTTTGATCAACCATTTGTCTTCTTGAGGTGGAATACCTACAACAGTTGCAGGATATACAGCATTTTTTTTATGAGTAATGCAGGTAACATGTAAAACAGGATAATAGTCAGGTTTTGAATAGTACCCCGTATGATCTCCAAATGGCCCTTCCAGGAATAATTCTTCACAAGGGTCTATATATCCTTCCAGGATAATATCAGCATCAGAGGGCACCTCAATATCTTGTGTAATGCATTTAACCATTTTGACAGGTTTTTTTCTAATGAATCCGGCTAACATATATTCGTCAACATTATCTGGAAGTGGAGCAGATGCTACATACGAATATAACGGGTCTCCTCCTAATGCCACTGCCACTGGCATTTTTTTATTTTTTTGTTTGTATTTTTTAAAATGGTTTGCACCACCTTTGTGTATATGCCAGTGCATCGCCGTTTTATTTTCTGAAACGACCTGCATCCGGTACATTCCAACATTTCTGATATTTGTTTCGGGGTCTTTCGTATGAACAACCGGTAATGTAATAAAAGGCCCCCCGTCTTTAGGCCAACATTTTAATACAGGCAACGCTTGAAGGTTGGTTTTTTTTGTTATGACCTGTTGACATATCCCTTTCCCTTTTTTTATTTTTGGTGCAAATGAAGATATTTCCCTGAGAAAGGAAAGGATTTTGATTTTATCTCTCAATGTTTTTTTAGGTCCCAGTATTTCCGTGATAAATTGTTGTATCCTGTCAGAGAGGTCTCCATATTTGGAGATTCTGAAAATCTCACTAAACCGTTCATGGCTTCCAAAGAGGTTTGTAATTACAGGAAAATTAGTTCCGGTATTTTCAAATAATAATGCTTTCGAGTTGTGCTGTTTAGAAAATCTGTCTGTAATCTCTGTAATTTCATACTTCGGATTTACATAAGATTTTACCCTGATGAGCTGGCCATCTGTTTCAAATTTATTAATCAATTTATTTAACATGTTGGATGCCATATAAATAGTCTATAGTGTTTTTAAAATAAAAAAAAGCTGTCCAGTGAATGGACAGCTTTTTTTATGCTTAAAATAGTTATTATTTGACTTTTTCATAACCATAAGTTGCTGCATCACCCAATTCTTCTTCAATACGAAGCAATTGGTTGTATTTTGCCATACGGTCTGAACGGCTTAGAGAACCTGTTTTGATTTGACCCGAGTTCGTGGCAACAGCAATATCAGCTATAGTTGCATCTTCAGTCTCTCCCGAGCGGTGTGAGGTTACAGAAGTATAACCGGCACGGTGAGCCATTTCAATAGCATCGAGAGTTTCAGTCAATGTGCCAATTTGATTTACTTTGATAAGAATTGAGTTGGCGCATCCTAATTCAATCCCTTTTTTAAGGAAATCAACATTCGTTACAAATAAATCGTCACCTACCAACTGGCATTTATCACCAATTTTATCGGTTAGTATTTTCCAGCCGTCCCAGTCATTTTCATCCATTCCATCTTCAATCGAATCGATGGGGTATTTTCCGGCCAATTCGGCAAGATAATCGGCTTGCTCAGCGGAAGAACGGTTGGCTCCAGATTCGCCCTCGAATTTCTTATAGTCATATTTATTGTTTTCAAAGAATTCAGAAGCAGCACAGTCAAGAGCAATGGAAACATCACCGCCATCTTCTTTCCGGCCTGGTTTATAACCGGCTTCTTCAATGGCTTTAATAATTGAATCAAGTGCATCTTCAGTTCCATCAAGTTCGGGAGCAAAGCCGCCCTCGTCTCCAACTGCAGTACTTAGATTTCGGCCTTTCAATACTTTTTTAAGCGCGTGGAATATTTCAGCTCCCATTCTTAAGCCTTCACGAAAAGATTTAGCTCCAACGGGCCGGATCATAAATTCTTGAAAAGCAATTGGAGCATCTGAATGTGAACCGCCATTTATAATGTTCATCATTGGAACAGGAAGGTTTTTAGTATTTGTTCCGCCGATATAACGATAAAGTGGAAGATCATGATACATAGCAGCAGCTTTTGCAGTAGCAAGTGAAACACCTAACATCGCGTTAGCGCCTAATTTGCTTTTCGTTTTTGTACCGTCAAGATTAAGCATTGCCTGATCAATAGCCACCTGATCAAGAGCATTCATTCCAATAATTTCTTTTGCAATAATTTTGTTTACATTATCAACTGCTTTTAAAACACCTTTTCCCAAGTAACGTTTTTTATCACCATCTCTAAGTTCAAGAGCTTCATTTTCTCCTGTAGAAGCACCTGATGGTACAGCTGCCCTGCCAATAAACCCGCTGGCTGTTGTTACTTCTACTTCGATGGTCGGATTGCCACGAGAATCAAGGATCTCACGCGCGTGAACGTTTACTATTTGTCCCATATTTATATTTTTTTAGTGGTTAATTAATAAAATTCAAAGTTAAAAAAAAGGGACAAAGATTATTAATATAATATCTTTATCCCTTTTAATTTTTTGTTAAATCAGAATCATAATTATAGAAGTCCTCTTAATTATTTTTTGTCATCTTCTGATTTGTCATCTTCCTTTTTTTCTTGTTCTTCTTTATGTTCTGTTTCTTCTTTTTTGTTTCGTGGTTGTTTATTTTCAGGATTCTTTTTTTCTTTTGTTTCTTCTT
>CAYPTK010000001.1:22467-44599 GCA_964413555.1 uncultured Bacteroidales bacterium
TCCTCTTTAGTTTCTTCCTGTTGCTTTACCTCTTGCTGATTTTCTTTTTCATGCTTTGTTTCCTGGGGTCGCGTATCTGCTTGCTGTTCACTTTTTACTTGTGTTTGCCCGGATGTATTATCTTCTTTTGGTTCTGAAGTTTCTCGTGTTTGCTCGTTTGTTTGAGTTACAGTAGCAGCTTCTTCAGTAGTTGATTTTTTCTTAGACCTTCTTCGTCTGCTTTTGCCTGCTTTTTCCTGTGCTTTTGTTTCTTTTACAGTAAGCATGTTTTCATTATAATCAACCAGCTCAATGATACACATTTCTGCATTATCTCCCAACCGGTTTCCGGTTTTAAGAATTCTTGTATACCCCCCGGGACGAGAAATAATTTTTGGAGATACTTCTCTAAAAAGTTCAGAAACAGCAAATTTGTTTTGTAAATACCGGAATACTATCCTTCTCGAGTGCAAAGAATCATCTTTTGCTTTAGTGATTAAGGGTTCTACATATTTACGCAAAGCTTTTGCCTTAGGAACTGTTGTCGTGATCCTTTTGTGCATGATCAACGACGTGGCCATATTAGATAACATTGCTTTTCTATGTGAACTCTTCCGCTTGAGATGTTCAGTTTTTTTCTTGTGTCTCATCAGTTTATTCTTTGTCTAATTTATATTTACTTACATTCATTCCAAATTGAAGCCCCAGGGATACTAATTTATCTTCTAGCTCATTCAATGATTTCTTACCAAAATTCCTGAATTTCAATAAATCATTTTTATTGAATTGCACCAATTCTCCCAACGTGTTTACTTCAGCAGCTTTCAGGCAATTTAATGCCCTCACGGACAGATCCATATCGACTAATTTTGTCTTTAGTAACTGCCTCATGTGTAACAATTCTTCATTAAATTCTTCTTCATCAATTTTTTCTTCTTCCTGAAGTGTTATTTTTTCATCGGAAAACAACATGAAATGATAAATAAGAATTTTAGCAGCTTCTTTTAATGAATCTTTAGGGTGTATAGAACCGTCAGTCTGCACTTCAATGACTAGTTTTTCATAATCGGTTTTCTGTTCAACACGATAATTTTCAATTGAATATTTCACATTTTTAATTGGAGTGAAGATTGAATCCATCGCGATAATTCCAAATTCTTCAGTTTCTTCAGTTTCTGGAAGCTTATTTTCTTCTGCTGGTACATATCCTCTACCCTTATTAATATCTAAACTCATTTGAAGAGCGATGTCGCCATGCATATTGCAAATTACAAGATCTTTATTTAAGACCTCGAAACTTGTTAGATAATTGTTCAAATCACCAGCTTTGAATTGGTCTTTGCCTTTGATTTCAATTTTTATATTTTCATTCTCTGCATCCTGTGCTTTTTTCTTAAGCCTTACTTGTTTAAGGTTTAAAATAATTTCCGTAACATCTTCTTTAATACCTTTAATGGTTGAAAATTCATGTTCTACACCTTCTATTTTGATACGCGTAATCGCGTATCCTTCGAGGGATGATAATAGAATCCTTCGCAAGGCATTTCCTACTGTCATACCATAACCTGGTTCTAATGGACGAAATTCGAATGTACCTTTAAATTCATCCGAATCAATCATTATTACCTTTTCCGGTTTTTGAAATTCTAAAATTGCCATATATTTATTATTATTTTGAATATAATTCTACGATTAATTGCTCTTCTATTTTTTCCGGGATTTCAGACCGCTCGGGAATGTTATTAAATTTTCCTGCCATTTGGTTGCCGTCCCATTCCAGCCATGAATATTTACCATGAGCTGCATTGTTTAACGTGTCATTAATCACTTCTAATGATTTGCTTCGCTCTCTTATTGCAATGATATCACCAGGTTTGCAAAAATAAGAAGGAATATTTACTATTTGCCCGTTTACAGTGATGTGTTTATGTGATACAAGCTGTCTTGCTGCTCTTCTTGAAGGAGCAATTCCCAGTCTGAAAACCACGTTGTCTAAACGACGTTCTAAAAATTGCAAAAGTAATTCACCTGTTACACCTTTACTCCTGGTTGCTTCTTTAAATGTTTTTTTGAATTGTCTTTCAAGCAATCCATAAGTGTATTTGGCTTTTTGTTTTTCTTTTAGCTGAACACCATATTCAGAAAGTTTCATTCTTTTCTTGTTTAACCCGTGAATTCCCGGTGGATAATTCTTTTTCTCAAAAACTTTATCTGCACCAAATATGGGTTCACCTACTTTTCGTGCAATTTTTGTTTTAGGGCCTTTGTATCGTGCCATATATTTATATTGATATTTTTAGTTAATATTTATACTCTTCTACGTTTAGGAGGTCTGCATCCATTATGAGGGATGGGAGTTACATCTACTATTTCAGTAATTTCAATGCCATTGCTGTCAATGGCACGGATAGCAGATTGTCTTCCGGCCCCGGGGCCTTTAACAAATACTTTGGCTTTCCGCATTCCCAAGTCATAAGCAACTTTCGAACAATCATTAGCGGCCATTTGAGCAGCATAAGGCGTGTTTTTTTTAGATCCTTTGAATCCCATTTTACCTGCTGAAGCCCACGAGATAACCTGGCCTTTTTGATTTGTTAATGATATGATTATATTATTGAAGGATGCATGAATATATGCTTGTCCTTCAACATCGATCTGTACGACCTTTTTCCGTTTAGAAGTTCTGCTTTTTTTAGCCATTTCTTATATGTTTTAATATTATCTTCTAAAAAATTATTAATTTTTAAACTGCCTTTTTCTTGTTTGCAACAGTTTTCTTTTTGCCTTTTCGTGTACGGGCATTGTTTTGTGTGTTTTGACCCCGTACAGGCATCCCGGAACGATGACGGATACCGCGGTAACAACCAATATCCATCAGACGTTTGATGTTCATTTGGACCTCGGACCGAAGAGCACCTTCTACTTTATATTGCTCATTGATTATCTGTCTGATCCGTGCAATCTGGTCGTCTTGCCAGTCGCTTACCTTGATGTTTTCATCAACATCAGCTTCTTGTAATATTTTTTTTGCAGTGCTATGGCCAATGCCAAATATATATGTTAATCCTATTACACCGCGTTTATTTTTAGGTAGATCAATTCCTACAATCCTTGCCATGTTATATTGCTTTTATATTTTAGATAATTTTATTTTTGCCGTTGTTTAAATTTGGGATTCTTCTTGTTGATCACGTACACTCTCCCTTTTCTCCTTACGGTCTTACAATCGTTTGTTCGCTTTTTAACCGAAGTTCTTACTTTCATTTTTAAATGTATTTATATGTTTTCAATTTAGTATTTTAATATCTGTATACAATTCTTCCTTTCGTTAAATCATAAGGTGACATTTCTACTTTCACTTTGTCACCGGGCAAAATTTTGATATAATGCATCCTCATTTTGCCGGATATATGAGCAATAATCACATGCTTATTTTCCAGTTCCACCCTGAATCTTGCATTTGATAATGCTTCGATGATTGTTCCATCTTGTTCTATTGATGGTTGTTTTGCCATATAAAAAAATATTTAATTTAAACCTGTTCTTCAATATATTTAAATGTTGATAAAAAATCTGCCGGGTTATTATCTCCGGTGATGGCTATTGCCAGCTCAAAATGTGCAGATGGTTTTCCGTCTGTTGTTCTAATTGTCCAACCATCTTTACATCCTTTTATGTTTTTTTTCCCCATGTTGATCATGGGCTCGATACAAATAGTCATCCCTTTTTGTAATTTGTTTCCCCTTCCTTGTTTCCCAAAATTGGGTACTTCGGGTTGTTCATGCATTTTTTTACCAATCCCGTGACCAACCATTTCTCTGACTACAGAATATCCTTTGGCTTCCACGAATGATTGTATTGCATGGCCAATGTCTCCCAACCGGTTACCACACGAGGCTTTTTCAATGCCTTTATAGAGTGACTGTTTTGTGACATTTAATAGTAGCTTTGTTTCTTCATTTACTTCTCCAACTTCAAAAGTATATGCCGAATCACCATAAAAATCATTCAATATCACACCACAGTCAATTGAGATAATGTCTCCATTTTGTAACCTGGTATCTGAAGGGATGCCATGGACTACTTCGCTATTCACTGATGTACAAAGCGTATTAGGAAATCCTTTATATCCTAAAAATCCGGGAATTCCACCATGATCTCTGATGTATTCTTCAGCAAACCTGTCGAGTTCTAAAGTGGTAACACCAGGTTTCACGAGTTTTTTAATCTCTCCTAATGTTTTTGATACCAATAGATTACTTTTTTTAAGTAATTCTATTTCAGCATCATTTTTACAATAAAATTTCATCAAAGAACGCAAGTTATTTAAATCACTGCAGCACCACCGGCCCTGCCTTTAATTTTAGTCCCTTTCATCAAGCCATCGTAATGCCTCATAAGTAAGTGACTTTCTATTTGTTGCAGTGTGTCCAATATTACTCCAACCAAAATCAGTAATGAAGTACCACCATAAAATTGGGCAAACTGACTATTAATTCCTGCTAATGTGGCAAAACCAGGCAATATAGCTACCAAAGCTAAAAATATTGATCCTGGTAATGTAATTTTAGACATGATTGAATCAAGGAATTCAACAGTCTTTCGTCCAGGTTTCACACCAGGAATAAAGCCACCGTTTTTCTTCATGTCTTCAGCCATTTGTTGAGGATTAATTGTGATAGCTGTATAAAAGTATGTAAATAAGATCACTAATATTCCAAATGTAAAATTATACCAGAATCCAGTAAAATTTGAAAAAGCTGAAACAAAACCTGACATGGATTCAGATCCTGCAAAGTTTGCAAATGTTAATGGAAGAAACATAAGGGCCTGTGCAAAGATAATAGGCATTACACCGGCAGCATTTACCTTTAAAGGAATGTATTGTCTTACCCCGCCGTATTGTTTGTTGCCTACAATTCTTTTTGCATATTGTACAGGGATTCTTCTTGTCCCCTGAACCAATAAAATTGTTGCAACAAATACAAAGAATAAAAATATAATTTCAACAAGGAATGCAACCAGCCCTCCTCCTTCAGCTGTAAGCCTGGTTCCAAATTCTGCTGCCAAGGCAAATGGGAAACGTGCAATAATACCAATCATAATTATCAATGATATCCCGTTGCCAATACCATTATCAGTGATTCGTTCACCCAGCCACATGACAAACATGGTGCCGGTCGTCAGAATTAAAACAGAGGAGATAGTGAAAAAAGCCCCTTTTAAGGCGAAAGCCTGTGGAGGTAATTGCGAGTGTAAGTTAGCAAGATACCCGGGAGCCTGGACTAAAAGAATGATAAGGGTTAAATATCTTGTTATTTGGTTAATTTTTCTTCTTCCGCTTTCACCTTCTCTTTGAAGTCTTTGAAAATATGGTACCGCGATCCCAAGCAATTGTACTACAATCGAAGCTGAGATGTATGGCATGATACCGAGAGCCATTATAGATGCATTTGAAAATGCTCCACCGGAAAACATATCTAATAACCCCATGACACCAGAAGATGTTTGCTGCTTAAGTGCAGTTAGATATTCTGGATCAATCCCAGGGAGAGTTATATAAGAACCCAATCTATATATTAGGATGATACCCAAAGTATATAGTATTCTATTTCTCAGGTCTTCTATTCGATAAATGTTCCTTATGGTCTCGATAAATGCTTTCATTTAGAATTAGATTTTTTCTGCGTTTCCTCCTAATGATTCAATAATTTCTATAGCTTTTTTTGAAAATGCATGAGCTTTTACATTTACTTTCTGTTTTAGTTCGCCGTTGCCTAAAATTTTGATTTTACTGTTTTTAGATGCAAGTCCGGCATCAATCATTGTTTGAATCTCTATTGTTTCTAATTTGTTTTTTTCTGCCAGCTCATTTAATTTACTTACATTAACAGGTTTGTATTCGATCCTGTTAATATTTTTAAATCCGTATTTCGGGAGTCTCATGTGAATAGGCATTTGTCCACCTTCAAATCCCGGGCGTTTTTTATAACCAGAGCGGGATTGTTGGCCTTTATGGCCTTTTGTTGAAGTGCCGCCTTTACCTGAACCTTGTCCTCGTCCTAATCTAGTTTTAGATTTTATGGATCCCTTTGCAGGTTTTAAATTACTTAAATTCATAGTATTATATTAATTTTTTATACCTTTTCTGTTTTTACCAAATGATGCACTTTGTTAATCATCCCCCTTATTTGAGGTGTATCTTCCAATTCGGTGCTGCTGTTATTTTTTTTCAACCCAAGTGCTTCCAGGGTTCTTTTCTGGAATTTATTCGCGTCTATTTTGCTTTTTATTTGTGTAATTCTGACTTTAGCCATGATTATAATTTTTATAGATATGTTTTATCCATTGAATACTTTTTCCATTTTCACACCACGTTCTTGTGAAATTGTAAATGGGTCTCTTAATTTGGAAAGGCCTAAGAAAGTTGCTCTAACTACATTTAAAGGATTCGGAGAGCCTTTTGATTTAGCGAGAACATCTTTTATGCCAACACTTTCCAAAACAATTCTCATAGCACCCCCTGCTTTAACACCTGTTCCATTGGATGCAGGTTTCATGAGTACTTCTGCACCACAATATTTAGCACTTTGTTCGTGAGGAATGGTACCTTTATAAACAGGAATCCGGATAAGATTTTTTTTCGCGTCTTCTACACCCTTTGCAATGGCAGTAGTGACTTCTTTTGCCTTACCGGTTCCATATCCTACAATTCCGTTTTCATCGCCAACGACAACAACGGCTGAGAAACTAAATGAGCGTCCTCCTTTGGTGACTTTTGTGATACGCCTGATCGTGACCAGGCGGTCTTTTAAGTCCAGATCTGTTGTTTTTACTTTTTTTATATTTGTAAGCATAATAAAAATTAAAATTTTAATCCACCTTCTCTTGCACTTTCTGCTAAAGCTTTAACTCTCCCGTGATATAAATATCCATTCCGGTCGAATACCACTTTTTCAATGCCTTTTTCTAAAGCTACTTTGGCTATTTGTTTTCCAACCAATTTTGCCTGATCAACTCCACTTAATTTTTGATCATTAATGGTTTTACTGAGTGAAGTTACTCCTAAGATTGGCCCTCCCTTGATATCATCCACGATATGGGCACAAATATGTTTATTGCTCCGAAAAACAGTCATCCTGGGTCTTTCCGGATCAGCAATGAATTTTTTTCTGATTCTCTTTTTTATTCTTTTTCTGCGTTCGTATTTTGTTAAGGCCATTTTTTAAAATGTGTTTAATGGTTATACACCAGTTTTACCAGCTTTTCTTCTAATATGCTCGTCAATATATTTAATCCCTTTTCCTTTGTATGGTTCAGGTTTCTTGAGCGACCGTATTTTAGAAGCTACTTGTCCCACGAGTTGTTTGTCATGACTTGAAAGAGTTATTTTAGGATTACCACGTTTTTCAGTTACTGTTTCAACCTTTATTTCTTTTGGTATCTGAAAAATGATATCATGAGAATATCCCAAGTTCAATTCAAGGAGATCATTTTTTGCTTCTGCTCTGAATCCTACTCCAACCAGTTCAAGTTGTATTTGGTATCCTTTGCTTACGCCATGTATCATGTTTTGTATTAACGCGCGGTATAACCCATGCATTGATTTATGACGTTTAAGTTCTGTTGGTCGTTCAAAAGTGATAATATTTTCATTAATATTTACTTTGATATCAGGATGTACTTTTTCTGACAGCTCACCCAAAGGACCTTTAACATGAACTTCATTTTCTTTGTTAATGTTCACTTCAACCTTTTCTGGTATTTGTATTGGTAAGTTTCCTATTCGTGACATGATAATTTCTTTTTAATAAATATGACATAATACTTCACCACCTATATTTTCTTTTCGGGCTTCTTTGTCTGTAATAACACCTTTAGAAGTACTCAGTATTGCAATGCCCAGTCCATTCAGCACTCTTGGAATATCATCTTTGCCTGTATATTGCCTTAAGCTTGGTTTGCTGATTCGTTTCATTTCTCTGATAGCTGGCATTTTTGTTTCAGGATTATATTTTAAAGCTATTTTTATGGTTCCCTGTGGCCCTTTTTCATCATCAAATTTATAGCTTAAAATATATCCTTTTTCATGCAATACCTTTGTAATATTTTTTTTAATATTTGATGCAGGTATTTCGACTACCATATGCCTTGCCATTTGAGCATTTCGTATACGTGTCAGGTAGTCGGATATAGGATCGGTTACTTTCATGATATTTTAATGATTTAATTTTTTTACCAACTTGCTTTTTTTATACCCGGGATTAGCCCTTTAGAAGCCATTTCACGGAATTGAATTCTACTGATTCCGAACGTGCGCATATAGCCTTTAGGTCTTCCGGAGATGCTGCAACGGTTGTGTTGTCTTATTTTATTCGAGTTTCTTGGAAGCCTGCTCAGGCCAACATAATCGCCTTCGGCTTTAAGTTTAGCTCTTTTTTCTGCATATCTGTCAGCCAATTTTTGGCGTTTACGTTCTCTTGCAATCATTGATTCTTTAGCCATAATGATATATTTTATGATTTAAATGGGAATTCAAATTTCTTTAATAGCGCGTGAGCTTCTTCATCACTATTCGTGTTTGTCACAAATGAAATTTCGAGCCCCATTATTTTTTCAACATTATCTAAAAATATTTCGGGAAAAATGATTTGTTCTTCAATTCCCAAGCTGTAATTACCCCTGCCATCGAATTTTGAAGGAATTCCATTGAAATCCTTGATACGGGGAAGAGCAAAGCAAAGTAAACGTTCTAAAAATTCATACATTTTTTCCCTGCGAAGGGTTACTTTTGTCCCAATGGCCATGTCCTCTTTTAACTTGAAGTTGTTGATGGCCTTTTTCGAATAAGTTAAAATGGCTTTTTGACCGGCGATAAGTGACAATTCCTGCTGGGCAACGTCTACTTGTTTTTTGTCTGATACACCTGCACCTATTCCGCGGTTAATGACAATCTTTTTCAACCGTGGGACCTGCATAACTGATTTATATTTAAATTCTTTTTGCAATGCAGGGACTATTTCTTTATAATACTTTTCCTGGTATGTAGGGATATTTTTTTCCATTATTTAATTTCCTCTTCAGATTTTTTAGAATACCGAATAAGTTTTTTATTATCATTTAATTTACGCCCAATTCTTGTCGCTTCTCCTGAAGAAGGATCAACAAGCATTAAGTTTGAAATATGTATTGGGGCTTCTTTTTTTAAAATACCTCCTTTAGGGTTTTCTGAATTTGGCTTTGTATGTTTTGAAACCATATTAGCACCTTCTACAAGTGCCCTGTTCTGCTTATTTAAAATTTGCAGAATTTTTCCTTTATGGCCTTTATACTCGCCAGTATTAACTATGACAGTATCACCTTTTTTTATATGTATCTTTTTTTGCATATTACTATATTTTTTTAAAGCACTTCTGGAGCAAGTGATATAATTTTCATGTAATTATTTCTAAGTTCTCTGGCAATCGGGCCAAAAATCCTGGTACCTCTTAATTCGCCGACTTCGTTGATTAAAACCACTGCATTATCATCAAATCGGATGTAAGAGCCATCTTCTCTTCTTACTTCTTTGTTTGTTCTGACAACAATAGCTTTTGAAATCGTTCCCTTCGCTATTTTGCTGGCAGGAACGGCTTCCTTTATTGTGACGACAATTTGATCACCTATTGTGGCATATCTTTTTCGGCTGCCACCCAATACTTTAATGCATAATGCAGTTTTTGCACCACTATTATCTGCTACTGTTAATCTACTTTCTTGTTGTATCATGGTTATATTTTATTTAGCTCTTTCCAGTATTTGTAATAAGCGCCATCTTTTTCTTTTGCTCAAGGGCCTTGTTTCAATTATTTGTACTAAATCACCTTCATTGCATTCATTTTTCTCATCATGAAAAACGAATTTTTTAGACTTGTTCACGAATTTTTTATAAATAGGGTGCTGTATCTTTCTTCTTACTATGATGACACCTGTCTTTTCCATTTTGTTGCTTACAACAACACCAATTCGTTCTTTTCTTTTATTTCTTGTTACTTTAGTTGTTGCTTCCATTATTCTTGACTTGTAGTTTTATTGCTATTGTGTATACGTTTGGTTTGTTCGGTTTTTAACCGTGCTATATTTTTTTTGGCTTCTTTTAGTTTCAATGGATTATCCAAGGGAGAAATAGCATGGTTCAATCGTAATTTGGTTAAAAACTGTTTTTCGTTTTCAATCCGTTCAATGATTTCATTATCTGTTAATTCTTTTATTTCTTCGTTTTTCATTATTAATAGATTTTAAGCTGATTCTTCGACATAGTCACACCGTACAACTGTTTTAGTTTTGACTGGCAATTTTTGCGCACCAAGTCTGAGAGCTTCTTTTGCAACATCTAATGTTGCACCGTCTACTTCCATGATGATTCTGCCAGGGCTTACACGTGCCACAAATCCTTCATTATTTCCTTTTCCTTTACCCATTCTTACCTCAGCAGGTTTTTTCGTGATGGGTTTGTCAGGAAATATCCTGATCCATAATTGTCCCTGCCGTTTCATGTACCTGGTTGTAGCAATACGTGCAGCTTCAATCTGTCGCTCCGTGATCCAGGCTTCTTCAAGGGTTTTAATGCCAAATGTGCCAAATGCCAATGTATATCCTCTTTTGGCATTCCCCTTCATTTTGCCTTTTTGCTGTTTTGAATATTTTGTTTTTTTAGGTTGTAACATGGTCTTTTCGTGTTATATATTATTTTATATAATTATTTTCTTTTCTTTTTACCTCTTTGTTTGGTGTTTTTTATTCCAATATTCGGAGATAAGTCTCGTTTACCAATGACTTCTCCTTTGCAAATCCATACTTTTACACCAATGACCCCTGCTTTTGTTTTGGATCTTTCGCTTGCAAAATCAATGTCAGCACGCAATGTATGCAATGGGATGCGTCCTTCTTTGTATGTTTCATTCCGGGCCATTTCAGCACCACCAAGTCTTCCCGCAACTATAACTTTCACTCCTTCGGCACCCATTCTCATGGTAGCCGTGATTGCCATTTTTATTGCTCGTTTATAGGAAATATGACCTTCTATTTGTCGGGCAATATTGTATGCTACTATGTTTGCATCTAGTTCAGGCCTTTTAACCTCAAATATATTGATTTGAATTTCTTTTTTCGTGAGTTTTTTTAACTCTTCTTTTAACCTGTCTACTTCTTGCCCGCCTTTACCAATAATAATTCCAGGTCTTGCTGTATTGATAGTTACAGTAATTAATTTAAGCGTTCTTTCTATAATGATGTTTGAGATACTTGCTTTAGACAGCCTTGCATAGAGATATTCCCTGATCTTATTGTCTTCATATAATTTATCTCCATATCGTTTGCCGCCGAACCAATTGGATTCCCAGCCTTTGATAATTCCTAAACGATTGCTTATTGGATTTACTTTTTGTCCCATTGATGTTTCTTATTTAAGATTCTTTATTGGTTTCAGTATTGTTTTCAGAGGCTGCAACTGGTTCCTCTGCAGGTTGTTGAATGTTTTCAAGGCTATCAATGTATATGGTTAAATGATTTGCCCGTCTTCTAATGATATTTGCTCTACCCATTGCTGCCGGACGTAAACGTTTCAATGTTCTTCCCTCGTTTACATTGACCTTTTGTACAAATAAATGGCTGCTTTCCAGTCGTTTGCCCTCGTTTTTATTTTGCCAGTTAGCAATTGCAGACATTAATGTTTTTTCAGCATATTTGGCTCCTTTCTTAGAACAAAATTTTAGTAGATCCAGTGCCCTGTTTACTTCTTCTCCCTGGATCATGTTGCCTATAAGCCTCATTTTTCTGGGAGGGACCGGACAATTTTTTAGCATGGCAAAATATGTATTTTGCTTTTCTTTTTTAAGTTGTTCTGCTTTTAATCTTTTTCTAGCACCCATATCAATATTGTTATATTGTTAATTCAATATTTATTTTTGTTTTCCCCCGTGTCCTTTAAACACCCTGGTCGGAGCAAATTCACCGAGTTTATGCCCCACCATATTTTCTGTAATATACACGGGAATGAATTTATGTCCATTATGAACAGCAATAGTAAGACCTACAAAATCAGGGGTTACCATTGACCTGCGCGACCAGGTTTTAACTACTTTCTTTTTTCCTGAATCTTTAATCGCGGTTACTTTTTTTTGCAAACCATGATCTACAAATGGACCTTTTTTAATTGATCTAGCCATATATATAAATAATATTATTGATTAGTTATTTTCGTTTTTCAACTATATATTTGTTAGATTGTTTGTTTTTTGTTCTGGTTTTGAATCCTTTAGCTGGAATGCCATTGCGTGATCTGGGCAATCCTCCTGAAGCCTTGCCTTCGCCACCACCCATTGGATGATCTACCGGGTTCATAGCTTTTCCTCTTACACGCGGTCTTCTGCCTTTCCACCTGGATCTCCCGGCTTTCCCTGAACGCTCTAATCCATGGTCTGAGTTCGAAAGCGTGCCGATTGTTGCTTTGCATTTCACCAATACCATTCTTGATTCACCTGAAGGTAGTTTGATGATTGCGTATTTACCGGCTCTTGAGGTGATCTGGGCATAGCCACCAGCACTTCTGGCCAGTATTCCTCCCTGTCCGGGAGCCAATTCAACATTGTGAATAATTGTACCCAAGGGGATATCTGAAAGATACATTGCATTTCCAATATTTGGAGAAATGTTTTTCCCACTTTCAACTGTCTGCCCAACTTCTAAGCCATTTGGAGCTAAAATATACCTTTTTTCACCGTCTTGGTAATGCAATAATGCAATAAATGCAGTGCGGTTCGGATCATATTCAATGCTTTTTACTTTAGCAGGAATATTTTCCTTATCTCTAAGGAAATCAATAATTCTGTATCTTCTTTTATGACCTCCCCCGTGATATCGAATGGTCATCCTTCCTTTATTATTTCGTCCCCCGGTTTTTTTCAGCGGGCGTAATAATGATTTTTCTGGTTCGGAAGTGGTAATTTCTTCATAAGTATTTGCTACTTTATGACGTAATCCCGGAGTTATAGGTTTTTTCTTTTTTACTGCCATAGTCCTAATTATATATTACTGTAAAAATCTATATTTTCTCCATCGGCAAGTGTCACGATGGCTTTTTTATAATTATTTTTTCTGCCTGTGATGATGCCGGTTTTTGTAAAGCGGCTTTTTTTCTTGCCTTTATATTTCATGGTGTTGACATCTTTTACTGTTACACCATACATTTCTTCTACTGCATCCCGGATTTGTAATTTATTCGCGTGTTTATCCACGATAAATCCAAATTGATTCAGGGCATCACCCTTATCATTCATTTTTTCAGTAACCACCGGTTTTATTAATATATCAATCATATTACTTCTTAATTATTTTTTTGTAAATGATTTATTGAACTTTCATTGAACAATAAAATATGATGATTCATAATGTCGTAAGTATTTAAATCAGCCACTGTCACGACTTTAATGTTCCCTATATTACGGGAGGACAAATATATATTTTTATCTTCTTTTGATAATACCAATAACATTTTTTTATTATTTAATTTAAGGTTATCCTGAACAGAAACCATATTTTTTGTCTTGGGCTCATCAAATTGAAAGTCCTGAACTACCATAATGTTCTTGTCATTTGCTTTATAACTCAAAGCTGAATATTTGGCCAGTTGTTTTACTTTTTTATTGATTTTAATGTTATATTCTCTTGGCCTTGGCCCAAATGCTGTTCCACCACCTTTGAAGAGAGGGGATTTCCTCGATCCGGCCCTGGCTGTTCCGGTTCCTTTCTGGCGTTTTATTTTTTTATTACTTCCAGTAATTTCTGAACGTTCTTTTGATTTTGCAAGTCCTTTCCGTTGATTGGCCAAATATCTTTTTACATCAAGATAGATCACGTGATCATTTGGAGACACGCCAAAAATCGATTCGTTCAGTTTTATTTTTTTTCCGGTATCTTCGCCTTGTATGGTTAAAATTTTTGCTTCCATTATTTCTCAATTATTAAATAAGATCCTTTAGGTCCGGGAACTCCTCCCTTTACTAACAGAAGATTATTTTCGTTATTGACTTTTATTACTTCAATATTGCTTACAGTTATTTTTTTATTTCCGGTTTGACCAGCCATTCTCATTCCTTTGAAAACTCTTGACGGGTCTGATGACATTCCAATTGCACCAGGTGCACGGGGTGTTTTATGTTGACCATGCGTGGCATCATTAGTACCCCTGAATCCATGTCTTTTCATTACTCCCTGGAATCCTTTACCTTTAGATATTCCACTGATTTTAATGAAATCTGCAGTCTGGAATATGTCTTCTACTTTTACCTCGTCACCTAAATTTAATTCTTTGTCAAACTGAAATTCAGCAATTTTTCTTTTGGGCTTTGTTTTTGATTTTTTGAAATGGCCCATTTCTGGTTTATTGCTATGCTTGTCTTTTTTATCACCAAAGCCTAATTGAACAGCATCATACCCATCTTTTGCTTTGTTTTTGATCTGGGTAACAGTACAAGGACCAGCCTGAATTACAGTGCAGGGTATATTGAGTCCGCTTTCAAGAAAGACTGATGTCATACCTATTTTTTTTCCGATTAATCCGGCCATTTTATTTTAATGTTTTAATATTTATACTTTTATTTCAACTTCTACACCACTTGGAAGCTCTAATTTCATCAGTGCATCTATTGTTTTTGGAGTAGAGCTGTAAATATCAAGAAGGCGTTTATACGACGACAATTCAAATTGCTCCCTTGATTTTTTATTTACAAAGGTAGATCTGAGTACTGTAAAAATTCGCTTATGTGTAGGAAGCGGGATTGGACCACTTACAACCGAACCTGTTGTTTTTACAGTTTTCACAATTTTTTCAGCAGATTTATCTACTAAATTGTGGTCGTATGATTTTAATTTTATTCGTATTTTTTGATTGCTCATTTTAAAATATATTGATATGTTTTAAACTAGTTCAACCTTTCCTTTTATTTTTTCTACAATTTCGCGTGCAATTTCATCAGGTACTTGTTCATAATGGGAAAATTCCATTGTTGATGTAGCACGTCCTGATGATAATGTTCTGAGTGTAGTGACATATCCAAATTGTTCAGCGAGCGGAACCACGGCTTTCACAATCCTTCCACCGGCTTTAGAGTCCATTCCAATGATTCGGGCTCTTCTCCTGTTTAAGTCTGATACTACATCTCCCATGTATTCTTCCGGGGTCACTATTTCAGCATTCATCACAGGTTCAAGCAAAATGGGTTTTGCTTTTCGGCATGCACTTCTGAATGCACTCTTGGCAGCAATTTCAAATGACAGGGCGTCGGAATCAACATCATGATACGAGCCATCTTTTAATACTACTTTCATGCTGTCTAAAGGATAATCTGCCAGTACCCCGTTATGCATTGCTTCTTTAAATCCTTGCTCTACACTTGGAATATATTCTTTCGGGATGTTGCCACCCTTGATTTCATTTACAAATTGCAATCCTTTTTCATCTTCATCAGCAGGGCCAATTTCAACAGAAATATCGGCAAATTTACCTTTCCCACCTGTTTGTTTTTTGAATACTTCCCTGTGTGAAATGACTCGAGTGAGTTGTTCTTTATATGATACCTGTGGCTGGCCTTTATTGCAGTCAACACTAAATTCACGTTGCAACCTGTCTATAAGTATTTCGAGATGCAATTCACCCATTCCGCTAATAATGGTTTGGCCTGTATCTTCATCTGTTTTTACTTTAAATGTTGGATCTTCTTCTGCTAATTTTGAAAGGGCGATGCTCAATTTGTCAATATCGGCTTTGGTTTTAGGTTCTACAACAATATGAATAACAGGTTCGGGGAATGAAATATCTTCAAGAAGTATTGGGCTTTTTACATCGCATATAGTATCACCGGTGGTGACTTCTTTGAAACCAACGACAGCACAGATATCGCCTTCCTGAATAGATTCTTTTGGGTTTTGTTTATTTGAATGCATTTGAAAAAGCCTGGTAATCCTGTTTTTTTTGCCTGTCCGTGTATTAAAGACTTGTAACCCGGGTTTCAGTTCACCGGAATAGACACGTACAAATGAAAGTCTTCCTGCATATGGGTCTGTTGCAATTTTAAAAACCAGCCCAGCCAAAGGGTCATTATTGTTTGGCTTTCGTTCAATACTATTTTTAGTTCTCGGATCGAATCCATTTACCGCACCAACATCTAAAGGGCTCGGCAAAAAGGCAGTCACAGCATCAAGAAGTCGTTGAACACCTTTGTTTTTAAATGATGCACCACAGAGCACAGGTACTATTTCCTGGTTTATTGTTCCTTTTCTTATGGATTTTTTTATGTCTTCTTTCGTGATTTGATCCGGATTGTCAATGTAACGTTCAAACAGATCTTCATCTAATTCAACGGCAGATTCTAATAATTGTTCACGGTATGATGCAGCTTCTTCTTCCAGGTCTTTTGGGATGTCTAGCTTTTGATAATTGGCACGAATTTTTTCATCATCGTACCATACAACTGCTTTTTCTTCAATGAGGTCAATTACACCTTTAAAGGTTTCTTCTTTGCCAATGGGAATTTGTAATATAACAGGTTTGGAATTAAACGTATCTTTTATTTGACTGGTAACATTATAAAAGTCTGCACCAATACGATCCATTTTATTGATAAAAGCAATCCTGGGTACACCGTATTTATCGGCTTGTCTCCATACTGTTTCGCTTTGAGGTTCTACACCACCAACTGCACAAAAAATTGCAATGGCGCCATCCAACACTCTTAATGAACGTTCTACTTCTACAGTAAAATCAACGTGTCCCGGAGTGTCTATAATATTGATTTTATATTCGTTGTTATCGTATTTCCAGAATGTTGTTGTAGCAGCAGATGTAATGGTAATCCCTCTTTCCTGTTCCTGTTCCATCCAGTCCATTGTCGCACCGCCTTCATGTACTTCTCCCATCTTATATGTAATGCCTGTATAAAACAACATACGTTCTGTCGTTGTTGTTTTGCCAGCATCAATATGCGACATGATTCCAATATTTCTTGTATACTCTAAATTCATTCTGTACTGGATTTCATATTTTAGTGTTAAAACCTAAAATGTGCAAATGCTTTGTTTGATTCAGCCATCCTGTGCATGTCATCTTTTTTCTTGAATGCACCTCCCTCGTTTTTATAGGCTGCCATTATTTCAGCTGCAAGTTTTTCACTCATTGTTTTACCGTTTCGTTGCCTTGCAAAACTGATCATGTTTTTCATGCTGAGTGCTATCTTACGATCCGGCCTTACTTCTTGGGGTATCTGAAAGGTTGCACCACCAATCCTTCGGCTCCTTACTTCCACCATTGGAGTTATATTTTCCAGCGCTTTTTTCCATACATCAAGCGCGTTATCTTCTTCAAAATTTTTTATTTTTCCATCAATGATTTCCATTGCATTATAAAAAATTTTGTATGCTGTATTTTTTTTGCCGTCTTCCATTAAACAATTAACAAACCGGGAGACCTTTTTTTCTTTGTAAACCGGGTCTAATGCTAATTCACGTCTTTTTGCTTTTTTGGCTTTTCTCATGGCTTAAATTATTTTTTAGGCTTTTTGGTACCATATTTAGAACGCCTCTGCATTCTTCCATCTACACCGGATGCATCCAATGCACCTCTTATTAAATGATATCTTACACCAGGTAAGTCTTTTACCCTGCCACCCCTGATGAGTACAATAGAGTGTTCCTGAAGATTGTGTCCTTCACCCGGGATATATGAGTTGACCTCCTTTCCATTCGTTAATCGCACCCTGGCAACTTTTCTCATTGCCGAATTAGGCTTTTTAGGTGTTGTTGTATACACCCTAACACACACCCCCCTTTTCTGTGGACATGCATCCAATGCAGGTGCTTTCTTTTTCTCACGTATTCTTTTTCTGCCTTTTCTGACTAATTGTTGTATTGTTGGCATTATGAAATTGTATTATATTTAACCAAATATTAAGTTATTGTTGAAAAATTGTTCAAAATGTTTAAAAAAAATGGACTGCAAAAGTATTTTATTTTTTTCTATTAAGCAAGAGTATAGGAAAATAATTTATAAAGTTTTTTGATAAATTTCATCAATTTGTTTGTATTGTGCAGATAATCAGAACTAAAAATAAATATTATTTTGATTTAATTTAATATGATTTTAACTGAATAAGTGAATATTTTTGAACTATATGAACATCCAATAAAATAAAATTATAGTTTTGCAAAAAAACCATATTAATATAAAAATTTCGTAACATGAAAAATTATTCATCAGATACCATTAGAAATATTTCTTTTTTAGGTAATTCAAAATCCGGAAAAACAACCCTATCCGAATCCATATTATTTGTAAGTAAAGCCACAAACAGGAAAGGTGAAGTTGAAAATAAAAATACAGTATCAGATTATAATGAAGTAGAACATGCCAATGAAAATTCTATTTTTTCTTCATTATTATATGCTGAACATAATAATTGTAAAGTGAATATTTTGGATACCCCGGGGTTGGATGATTTTTCCGGGAGCCTTCTTTCTTCATTGCATGTTACCGATACGGGAGTATTAACAATCAATGCACAAAATGGTGTTGAAGTAGGAACAGAAATACAAAGCCGGTACCTTTCAGAGAGAAATAAACCCACGGTTTTTGTTGTTAATCAGATTGACCATGATAAAGCCAATTTTGAAAAATGCATGGAAGATTTAAAAGAACATTTTGGTAGTAACGTGGTTTTGGTTCAATATCCGGTAAATACAGGTTCCGAGGCAAATTCAGTTATTGATGTCATTTCTATGAAAATGTACACGTATTCTTCTGGTAATGTTGAAGTAAAAGACATTCCCGATGATCAAAAATCTCAGGCAGAAGAATTAAGAAGTGAGTTGATCGAAAAAGCAGCTGAAAATGATGAAGAATTGATGGAAATATTTTTTGAAAAAGAAGATTTGACCCAGGAAGAATTGCAAAGAGGATTGAAAGAAGGGATCAGGAACAGGGGATTATTCCCGGTGCTTACAGTTTCTGCAAAAAAGGATATTGGTATTGATGGATTGCTTGATTTTTTTGTGAATGCATTACCGGCACCGAATGAGATGCCTGCAGATAAAAATGCTGATGGAGAAGACGTGCCATGTGATCCTTCTGCAAAAGTAAATGCATTGGTTTTTAAAACAGCCCTGGAAACACATATTGGTGAAATAAATTATTTTAAAGTGATTTCTGGTGAAATAAGTGAAGGAATGGACTTGTTTAATATAAATACCGGAACAAAAGAAAGATTATCCCAGGTTTATGCCATATTAGGTAAAGAAAGAAATAAAGTGAGTAAATTATCAGCAGGCGACCTTGGAGCAACTGTAAAACTAAAAAATACCAAAACAAATAATACATTAAGTAGTGATAATAATGCCAAACCAATGGCCCCTATTGAATTCCCTAACCCTAAACACAGAACCGCGATAAAACCAGCTACAGAAGGGGAAGAAGAAAAATTGGGAACTGCTATGCAGCAAATGCATAACCAGGATCCGACCATTGTGATTGAATATTCAAAAGAATTAAAACAGATTATTGTTCACGGGCAGGGAGAATATCATTTGAATATTTTAAAATGGCACCTTGATAATATTTTTAATGTAGGCAATGAATTCATTCAACCTAAAATTTCTTACAGGGAAACAATTACCAAAACAGCCCAGGCAGACCATCGCCACAAAAAACAGTCTGGTGGTGCCGGACAATTTGGTGAAGTTTATTTAGTTATTGAGCCTTATGAGGAAAATAAACCCGACCCCAAATCATATAATGTTAATGGCAAGGATATTAAGATAAATGTACGGAATAAAGATGAGCATGACCTGGAATGGGGAGGTAAATTAGTATTTTATAACTGTATTGTTGGTGGTGCCATAGATGCACGATTTTTACCTGCCATTGTAAAAGGGATTATGGAAAAGATGGAGTCAGGCCCACTGACAGGTTGTTATGCCAGGGATATAAGAGTAGCAGTGTATGATGGAAAGATGCACCCCGTGGATTCAAATGAGATTTCATTTAAAACAGCCGGACGAAATGCGTTCCAAAAAGCTTTTATGAATGCAAATCCGAAGATTCTTGAACCTATTTATGATTTACAGGTGTATGTTCCTGCAGATAGCATGGGCGATGTTATGAGTGATCTACAGGGAAGACGTGCAATGGTGCAGGGAATGGACAGTGAAGGCGGGTTTGAAGTGATCAATGCCCAGGTGCCTTTGGCAGAAATGGATAAGTATTCTACCTCTTTGAATTCATTAACAAATGGTAGAGCCATTTATAATATGAAGTTTAATAAATACCAGGAAGTACCACCCGATGTTCAGGAAAAACTTCTCAAAGAGCATCAGCAGGAAGAGGAAGAAGAATAAAGAAAACATATATGACCCGGGCTCACCCGGGTCTTTTTTTGCAAACTTACGAGTGTTTAGTGATATAGCATTTTAATACTTAAACCCTTTTGAGCCGACCAGCCTTCCGCATCGGTTAGGCTGATAAAAAAATGATAGTCACCTTCATCATAATCACCATTGCTGTCACCCGATGGAATTGAAATGGATAAGTTGGTTTCATATTCAGACAGATCAGAGGGAATATCAAAACTTTCAATAAAAAGGTAAGGATTAACAGGGTCTTTAATTGGATCAAGACTACATTCTGTTACTTCGGTGCTGTGTGAATGATGGTCAAAATTATTGTGGATGTCAATACCAAATGCCCTGGTTGAGCCTAATTCTGCATTATCTTTGAATAAAACTTTTAGCTCAAAAGTTTCTCCAAAATATAAAGTATCACAATTCACCGGGAATGCATCTGGAATGCTTAAATCAATTATTGGTTTTTCTTTATCAATTTCGGCTCCTTTTTCGCAGGAATTGAAAAATATGAGCAATAGAAACGGAATAATTATTTTGTAAGTTTTCATTATAATAAAATTTATTTTATAAAGCAAAATGAAACCCACATGTAGCTGATTTAATTGCTATATGTTTTTGTTTTTCTGGAACATGTGGGTTTCATCAAAAAAAAATTAAGAGCAGGCTTTTTAAAACACCCGCCCAAATTCAAATTAATAATTTATAACTATAGGATAATGACTTGAAAAAGTCCAATTGCCCCCAAATGCATCTTTACATTTCACGACAATGTAATAGTTAGCTGATTGCCATGCAATATCGACAGTAATATTTTTGGGAGTAATGTTATTGTCTTGTGCAGCTCCTACATTAATACTTGCAGAAAAATTGTGAGTTGTGTGGCTGTCAAATTCATGTGTATGCAAAAGGGTAATCGTGTTTGTCGCATTTACTTCCGCGTCAGTTAAATTTTGGTCTGCGCGAACCAAGCCGATATACATGCCACCTAATGCTTTGTCATCGCTAACAGAACCAGAAATACTAATGGTTTCACCATTGTTAAATTCCTGATTATTTGTTGGTGCACTGGAAATGGTGATTTCAGGGGCAACAGCATCTTCCGGTTGGTGAATTTCAAGTTCTTCTTCAACAGTTGTTTGTTGACCATCCATATCGGTTACTATAAAATGGAAATGATAATGACCTGTATCAGCATCCACCGGAATATCAATGTGCTTATGAAAAGTAGGATCTATGATACCCGAAAACTCG
The DNA here is from genome assembly GCA_964413555.1 of uncultured Bacteroidales bacterium. Classification (GTDB taxonomy): domain Bacteria; phylum Bacteroidota; class Bacteroidia; order Bacteroidales; family JBBRXJ01; genus CAYMKE01. The sequence continues at coordinate 44,125 of CAYPTK010000001.1, forward strand.
GTGTAAGTTGTATCAACTTCCCATTCTCCTTCATGCAGCAGAATTGAAGCACTTTTTTCTTCATGTTCGCCTTCAGGATGAATTTCAATGGTTATTTTATCCACCTTACCTTTGGCAACTATTTCTGCCTCAATATGTAAATCTGTTCCGGCGTAACCGATTTTGCCGTTTTCGTAACCCAATTCAGTTAATGTTATAACTGGTTTTGGATTGGTTTCATCATCTTTTTCACATGAAGTGAAAAATAATCCTGCCGTGAAAGCAATTGCAATTAAAAAGATCCTTGTGTTCATAATCTAAAAAATTTAAATGGTTATTATATACTAAACTTATTCTTGTTTCAATTTTCCTGAAAAAGGTATTGAAATATTGACAATAAAATTTCTGCCCGATTCAGGAACATTTATCAGCCTGTAATAGCTGGTGTGATTAAAATACTTGGTGTTAAACAGGTTTTGTACCTGCATGGAAATGT
>CAYPTK010000002.1:0-40121 GCA_964413555.1 uncultured Bacteroidales bacterium
AAAACTTGAAACAGGCACAGAAATAAACGTGCCCATCTTTATTGAAACAGGAGAAAAAATTAAAATTGATACCAAAAGCAAATCATATATTGAAAGAGCATAATTATATTTTTTACACATTTTTTACCTGCTTTTTAATATAGGAAAAAAGAGATTTATCAATTCCAACACCGGGAAGTATCTTGTAGTATTCTCTATTGCAAAAACTAACAATCAATGGCAATTACAAAGTCAAAAAGACTTAAACTTGTAAATTTCAAATTAAACAGCCTTTTAAGCATAACCCGTGCTATTAATGAATATCATGATACTAAAAAGCTCATTGAACAATATGAAGAATTATTGCGAAACGACCTGGGTATTGGTAAAATCATTGTATTCAACTACAATGATAATGATAAACAATGGATACGTATTCTTAATTCAGGATCAACAGAAGAAGACACCTGGCATAATCAAATAGATGTTGATCAACATCTGCTTCAATATGATAATATATCATTTGTCACCTCTTCTCCAAATCCCTTTTTCAAAAAGATAGATATTATTATTCCTGTTATACAAAACGAAAAACCATTGGCATTTGTTTTAATTGGTGATATAGACGAGGATAAAGAAGGGATTAGCCCGGCCATTAAACACCTTAAATTTGTTCAAACACTATCCAACATTATCATTGTTGCCATAGAAAACATCCGGCTTTTTAATGAAAGTCTAAAACAGGAGGCAATCAAAAAAGAGCTTGAGTTGGCATCCAAAATGCAAAATATGCTAATTCCGGATAAAGATAAATTGCCAAAAAATAACTTAATTCACATGTATTCTTTTTACCAGCCTCATTACGAGGTAGGCGGTGATTATTATGATGTGATACAATTAAATGAAAATGAGATAGGATTTTGTATAGCTGATGTTTCGGGCAAGGGTGTTTCTGCAGCGTTACTGGTGTCTAATTTCCAGGCAAATCTCCGGGCGTTATTTACATCCAGTATTTCATTGGTAGATTTGATGGGGATATTAAACGAAAGGGTATTAAGCAGTGCAAAAGGTGAAAAATTCATTACATTTTTTGTTGCAAAATTTAATTATCAAACAAAACAATTCGAGTATGTAAATGCCGGACATAACCCTCCTTTATACTATGAAAAACAAAAAGAAACATTGCATTTTCTAAACAAGGGATGTGCCGGAATGGGGATGCTTGAAGAAATACCAATAGTAAAAAAAGGTGTTTTCACGATCAATGAGCCATCAAAATTACTCTGCTATACTGATGGGTTAGTAGAACTTTTTACAGAAAACGGAATTGAATACGGGAACAAATTATTAGAGGAAGAAATTTCAAATAAATTATCTATTTCTGAAAACATTGATAATATTATTAAGGACAATAAAATAAAAGAAGGGAGTGACCTCATCATTGATGATATCTCTATTCTTGGTGTGGAATTTTTTTAGCATCCTGACTCGCTAACGACTCCTGATCTTTATGATAAAGATCAATTGCCACGATGATCCCGATAAATCCCCAAAAAAGGGCAGAAGTTTTATCTGTTGTCAAAAAATTATTCAATATTCCATGAATAAAATAGGTAAATAAACCGATTAACACCCCCATTGTAATATTTTTCATTTCTTTGGTTTGGCACCTGTAAAATACCTTGATTCCATAGTACGCGCTCAATATCACGATTAGCAGGAATGTTAACATCCCTAATATCCCTGATTCTGCAAGTGGCCCCAAATATTCACTGTGCGCATTTCCCTTGTCTCCAAAATTGGTGCTGATGATTGTTTTTTCGTAAGACATTTGATAAGGTGCATATTGAAACATATAGGTGTTGGGCCCATATCCAAAGTAAGGTTTTTCTTTAAACATTCTCCAGGCCGATTTCCACCTGTTGATTCGTTCAAGATTTGAAGCATCGGTTGTTATATTTGCAATTGATTGAGCATGTTTTGCCAGGTCACCTGTTGATTCCTGTTTATTTTTTTCAAGGTACATCATTATCCTGTGGTTATTAAATAATGCCACGAGAAGTACGATTAAAATACCTGAAAAAATATATGCAGCATTTATTCTTAGCCTGATAACCCCCCATACAAAAACACTTATAATTATGCTCACCCATGCTGCCCGTGTATACGATAGCACCAATGCAAAAATGTATATAATGATTAAAATAGTAATTAAAACTTTAGAGGCCCTTGTTTTATAAATTGTTAAGAAAGCAATTAAAACTGGTAACACGAATGTTAATGCAGCACCATAAGCTGTATGGTCTCTAAAAAATGGGGTAACAGCAAAATGTGCTACTTTTTGGCTTAAAAAGCCCAATTGGAATTGTCTAAATAAGGTATAAATAATTACGGCCAGGAGGCCAAATATATATACCCAGGCATACTGTTTAATATTCTTTTTTTCTTTAAATAAATATATTCCAAAAAAATAAAATGGAACTATAAACCAAATTTTTGCAATAAAAAATTTAAATGAAATCAACGGCATGGTACTGGTTATACTGGTAATGAATAACCAGGCAAGATATGCATAGATGGCAAGACTGATGGGATGTTTTGTAACACGATAATCATATTTTTTCTCGTAAAACATTTTCATTAAAAAAAGAAGCGCTATCCCAAATAATAAAGGTTCTGTTGGTAAAAAGAGGTCATATTTTGATTCAATACCTAAGTCACTTAATGTAACCGATAATGGTGCCATAAAGACAATTGCAAGAAGCAATTTATCCATTGCTAAAAATGCCCAAATAATAAAAATAAGGCCTATAGGGAATGCAGCAAATAAATAATTATCCCGAAATAAAAAGAATAAATTTAAAATTACAAATACCGCGCAACTAGATATGAATACAATTAATTTTTCCTTTTCTGATAATCTTTTGCTCACGTTAAATAATCTTTTTTATTTTAAGATGTTAGATTATTAATTAAATCTTTATGTTCAATAGCAAATATCACGATTAATGCAAGTACAAAGGTTGCTGCAAATGCTATTATCATATATAAAAACCGGTCTGGGTATGACGGTTCCCGTGGCTTATGGGGGCTTTCAACCAAATAATAATAAGAAAGGTCTTTTTCATATTCAAGTAGAATATCTTCATATTCCTTTTGAATAATATTGTATTGATCTGATAAATCATAGATCCGTTTATGATAATGAATAAAATCACCTCCCTTTTCCTCGAGACTCTTCTTTAATTTATTAATATCTTTTTTATTGAGGTTCCCGGGATTTAAATTATCAATTGTCCCAAGATGTCCTTTTGTTACTTCTTCTGCCTGAACAAGATAATCAAGAAGGCCATATTTCTTGCTTAATTTCCGATGCATCGACAATGCCGAATCAAGCTCACTTTTTTTCCGGTTAAAAAACTTCTCTTTAACTTCTACTTCACGTTTATACTTCTTTTTGTATTCATTATTTACCTTTTCATCATACAAATGAAGAATGCTATAAACTATATCAAATGCAATGTTTGGGTTTTTATCAAACACTGCAACTTTTATGGCCTGGTATTTTGTCATTGAAATGTCTATCCATTGATCATATTTATCAAGTAATTCTGTATAATAGCCGGGTTTGGAAGTATCAATTTTATAATGTTTTACCAAATCATATTTTGTAATAACCCGGTCTTTTATTTCACGGCTGTTAAGCCATTGTAACATCTGTTCAGTATTGCTTTCTGTAGATCTTGATTTAAGATTGGCCGGGTATGCTATGGCCTCTGACTGATAACGAGGTGTAATAAAATTTTCTCCTGAAAAAAAGAATGCCGCGATTGCTGCAATAACAGGAACTGATATAATATACCATTTCCATTTTAACATTATTTTGAATAAATAGTAATTATCATGCTTTTCCATTGCTTGTTAATTGTGTTTTATTAATTAATAATAAAATTACAGAGGGATATTTCCATGTTTACGTTGTGGTGTATTCAGATGTTTATTTGCTAATGCTTCGTATGATTTAATTAATTTAACCCGTGTATCTGCCGGGTCAATGACTTCGTCAATAAATCCTTTCTCATCAGCAATATATGGTGTTGCTACCTCATTTCTGTATTTTAATGTCAGTTCCTTTTTCATTATCTTAGGATCTTCGGCTGCTGCCAATTCTTTTCTGTTCAGAATAGACACGGCTCCTTCTGGCCCCATCACGGCGATTTCTGCTGTTGGCCATGCAAAATTAAAGTCTCCACCAAGATTTTTGCTGTTCATGACACAATACGCGCCACCATAAGATTTTCTTAAGATGACCGTGATCTTGGGTACTGTTGCATCGCTGAATGCATATATCAATTTAGCCCCGTGTTTAATAATTCCACCGTGTTCCTGGTTTATTCCAGGTAAAAACCCTGGTACGTCTTCCAATACAAGCAATGGAATATTAAAAGAATCGCACGTTCTTACAAATCGTGCTGCCTTCATTGAAGAATCAATATCCAGGGTCCCGGCTAACACTTTCGGCTGGTTTGACACGACACCTATTGTTCTGCCATTTAACCTGGCAAAACCAACTACTACACTGGGTGCATAATTTTCATGAATCTCGAAAAAATTACCATTGTCTACCAATAATTGAATGACATCTTTGATATCATAGGGTTTATTCGGATCATCTGGAACTACATTCCTTAATCGTTTTTCTATACGCCTGGTAGAGTCCTTTGTTTCAACATATGGTGGATTTTCCATATTGTTAGAAGGCAGGAATGATAAAAGTTTTTTTAGTCCAAGTATTGAGTTTTCTTCATCTTCATAACTAAAATGTGCTACACCACTTTTGGCTGCATGAACTTCACTTCCCCCCAGGTCTTCATAACTCACATCTTCATTAAGTACTTCTTTAACTACATTAGGCCCGGTAACGAACATATAACTCGTTTTGGCCGTCATGAATACAAAATCGGTAAGTGCTGGCGAATATACTGCACCCCCTGCAGCAGGGCCCAGGATGATAGATATTTGAGGTATCACACCGGATGCCTGGACATTGCGATGAAAAATACCTGCATATCCCGATAAACTGCTGATTCCTTCCTGAATTCTTGCACCGCCGGAGTCAATTAATCCAATAATAGGTGCTCCCATTTTTAAGGCTTTGTCCTGAATTTCCTGTATTTTTCTTGCATGAGCAGAACCAAGAGACCCTCCCATAACTGTAAAATCCTGGGCATAAGCAAAAATCAATCGTCCATTTACCTTTCCAAAACCAGTTATCACACCATCGCCATATACTTCCTGGATGGTACCATAACTAGCTTTTGAAGGTGTAACAAATGCACCGATTTCTTCAAAACTATCTTTATCAAATAATAAATTGATCCGCTCCCAGGCTGTTAATTTGCCTTTCGAGTGCTGTTTCCTGATGGTATCTTTATTCTGATACTGCTCAGTATGCTTTTCCTTGCGGTCTAAATATCTCCTAAATAATTTGCCGTTTATATCCATAAATTTTCATTTAGGTTATTAATTCTCCAACCTTTTATTTACTTTTTTTTAGAGACTCCCTTATCCTGTTATAAATAAGCATAAAAATAAGTGCTCCAACCACGGAAGAAACAACTGTAATAAATACAATTAGCCACCGTATCGGGTAACTTTTCCTTTCAGCCACGCTCGCCTGATCTATGACGAAAATGTAAGGGATATATCTCTTTGCTTCTACTTTTGCTTCTTTATACCTGGCTTTTAAATCGCTGAGTTTTTCTTTTTCAAATTCTAAAAATTGTGTGATCGCGTAAAAATCACCACCGTATTTCCCCAGTTTTGTTAATTTCTGTTCCAGAATATTGGCGGCATTATTATTATTGTTTGCTATGGCTTCTGCATATGCAGCACTAAACACTTCAGCTTGTTTTTCATACTCATAAACACCATATTTTCTGAGCATATTAAGTGTATCTTCCATTTGATGAATATCATTTTTCAATGAAAAATATTCGTTTTTAACTATATTAAACGCTTTTTCTGCCCTGTGTTGATGCATAAAATTCATTATTGAATCTAAAACATCTGCTGTATAATTTGCCATTTTCGCGGCCATTACCGGGTCTTCATCCATAACATTAATTTCTATGGCCATATATTTTGTACGTTTAAATGTGAAATTACCTTTAAATATCTTGGCAAATCTTGTTTTTGGATAATCTGATTTTAACGTGTCAATATTATAATGTTTGATTAAATCGAAACGACTGTTTATTTCATTCATTAGTCTAGATGAATTTAACACCTGTAAAAGACGTTCAGCTTCTTCATCTTCTCCGAAATGCAGCACATCGCTTTTACTACTTGTATTCCTGCTCAAAAGAGATTTTGATACAGACGAAGAAGAAGCAGGAAATAAAATGACACTGGATTCAAATTTCGGGGTAATTGACATTGAGACAATAGAAGATACAATACCTGCAATTATCACTACAATCAAAAATATTTTCCATCTTTTGTATACAAATTGCACCAAATCCATTGAATCGTAAGAATGGTTATTGTTTTTATTTATCACGATATTTTAAAAATTTTATTCAGTTGAAAAACTGACTAAGTTTATAATAATTAATAGTTTTATAGGTATCATAACAAAACGTCAAAAATAACTTTTTTTATTTGATTTTTATCAAAAAATAATTTTTTTTCCCTTTTTGTATCAACATATATTTATTATTGATTAACATATCAGTGGTTAAATTTATAAACGGTTCATTCACGCGTTGTTTATTTACCTGGAGCCCGTTATCCTTGATCAAACGCTTCAACTCACCTTTTGAAGCAAATACCTTGCAGTGTTCAGTCAATAAATCCAACAGGGGGATACCCCGTGATAATTGCTGCCTGTCTAATTCGAACCTGGGCACTCCTTCAAAGATATCCAGGAATACTTGTTCGTCTAACTTTTCTAATGATTCTAATGTACCTTTTCCGAATAAGATTTTTGAGGCTTCCAATGCTGTTGTATAGTCTTCTTCCGAATGCACCATGGTCGTGACTTCCCTGGCCAGCACCGATTGCAATAATCGTTGATGAGGAGACTGGTCGTGTTCACTGGTGATTTCTTCAATTTTTTTCCGCGGTAGCAGAGTGAAAACTTTAATATACTTTTCAGCATCAGCATCGGAAACATTAATCCAAAATTGATAAAATTTATACGGGGATGTCATCCCGGGATCTAACCAAATATTGCCTTCTTCTGTCTTTCCAAACTTCCCTCCATCAGCACGGGTAATTAGCGGGCACGTGAGGCCATAAGCTGCCTTACCTTCTTTCCTGCGTATCAATTCAGTACCTGTTAAGATATTTCCCCACTGATCAGCTCCTCCTACCTGAAGTTTACAATTTTTGGTATTAAATAAGTGATAAAAGTCATATCCCTGTACCATTTGGTATGAAAATTCTGTAAACGACAACCCGGTTTCAAGCCTTGACTTAACAGAGTCTTTGGCCATCATATAATTTATGGTTATATGTTTTCCAATGTCACGGATGAAATCTATGAAACTAAAATCTTTCATCCAATCGTAATTATTCACTAATTCACCAGCATTTTCTCCTTTATCAAAATGCATAATACTGTTAAGCTGTTCTTTAATTTTCAACCCGTTATCACGTATATTTTCAAGTGTCATCAGGTTACGTTCTTTGGATTTACCGGACGGGTCTCCTATCATACCGGTAGCACCACCCAATAACAATACAGGTTTGTGCCCGGCTACCTGTAAATGCCTCAAAAGCATGATGGAAGCCAGGTTTCCAATATGCAATGACCCGGCCGTGGGGTCAATGCCCAGGTAAAATGTTACTTGTTCTTTATCCAGCACTTCATCAAGGCCATCGACATAATCATATAATAGTCCCCGCCACTTTAATTCTTCAATTAATTTATTCATACGTGTTCTTTTTTTTGATGGTTTTGTTCATGATTCTCTTCCTGTTTTTTTCTTTCCCTCAATTCTTTTTTTTTCTCGAGTGAATCTCGTAATTCATAAAATCTCAAATACGGAAACATGTTTGGTGCAAATTGAGATAAAGGGGTATAAAGAACAGATTTATTGATTTCTTCTTCAGGGAGAAATGAAAATTCCTGGTCTATTCTGTTCACAATAATCAGCAGTACGCTAATGATAAATGCATATAAAGCAACGCCAAACACCCCACCGATCAGGCGGTTGAATATATTCATGGAAATACTTTTAATTACTTTTGTCAAGAGCCTTGCCAGTAAATGAATCAGAATTATGATGGCTATAAATGTTATAGCAAAAGATATGATGGGTATATATTGGTTTTCAGAATTTTTAAAAACAACATTTGTCGTGTATCCCGAAAAATGATAAGCGCCCCATATTCCAAGTATAAGTGCTGCAAACGAAGCAATCTGTACTACAAATCCTTTAGAGAATCCTTTATAGGCTCCCCATAAAAGGATTACTGCAATGGCCATATCAAAAATCATAAATTCAGATATAAAAGTTTTAATGGCAAAAATAAACTTGTTTATAGAAAAATGAAAATTTTTTATTTTAATTTCTTTTAAATAAATTTGCACCTGCCCGCTGGTAACACATTTTAACCGGCCTCATAGTTCAAGGGATAGAATAGGAGTTTCCTAAACTCTAGATCCAGGTTCGAGTCCTGGTGAGGCCACTTTTATGTCGATATTTTTGAATTTTAAAATTTTGAATTAAAGGTGTGTTTATTTCGTTTATTTATTCCACCCTTCAACAATAATGTGTAGCCAATAATTGCGTTACCATAATTTACCATCAAATGGTAGCCTATTATTCTGTTTTTCCACCACGGATATATTCAATGTTTATTTTGGATTCAAATATCCTCCTCAATTTGCTCATTTTTTAATAATTCAATAAAAGACCACGTATCATCACTCGATATCTACCCTTATCCCCCCTGAATGTGAAGTGAATTCAGGGGCATACATGCATTGAATGGTGGCAATGCCATTGGAAAACCGCCCTTCATGCACAGCCCGCAACGGATACTCAAATACATAGGTGCCCTTGGGCAAATAATCCATGAAAAAGTTGGTAGCTGCATCTTTGGTGCTTTCATAATAGCCTAGCCCATCCTGCCATTTGTATGTTGACATGACGTTGACGGGTTCAAACCCCGATGCCCGCGTATCTTTCATATGAACAAATTCCATATCCCGGTCTACCCGCAGTTCTACGCGCACGATAATTTTATCTCCTACTTTAAACGGTGTCCCCTCCCCCATGGGTTCAATCACTTTACCCCCCCGAGTCATTTTTTCCCTGAATAATTTTTTGTTTAATTGCAATGGCGTTTCATGGGGTGTTATCTTGTCCATGTCTTCAAAATACTGCCAGTATAAGGCTCCCCAGCCAATGCCTTTATTTTTTTGGTTTACAGTCACCTCTCCCATCCCGGGAGTTATCTCTTTCGTGTTCCAAGAAGTTTTAAAATACCCGGTGCCGGCTTCTACTTTCACGTCATCCATTTCCCGCGGTTTAATTTGTTTTTGGCCAATCCTGATCTCGGCCAATTCATTATCAGCCAGCCAGTCGCTCCCCTGCATTAACAGTGCATAACAGGCTTCAACGGTTGCCTTTGTAGTGCCCCAGTCGTTCGTCTGTTTTTGTTTTAACAGCCATATTTTAATATTTTCTACAGCTTTCTCGTCTGCTGTTACTTCACTGAACACCTCCACCATCAATGCCTGGGTTTCTATGGGTGCCTGGTACCAATAATATCCCCTCTTGTTTGACTTCCAGTACATGCCCATTTCTTCATCAACAATGGCATATTCTTTAAGCGATTCCACGATTGTTTTGGATGTTTTCTGGTCTCCCTCGCGGTGCAGTATTAATGCAATCATGCCTTTATCATAAATATTCCTGCCTGTCCAGTATTTTTTGGCCTGTTCCATGTAATACTCATATGCCTCGTTGCATTTATCCGCCACGGGTATTCCGGGAAAAAAGCTTCGTCCATATAAATAATGAATGGCAATATGGCTCAAATGGTCTTCCTGCATTTGGGATTTAGAATAATCTTCCTGCAATTGCCTGTAATCTTCCAAAATTCTTTGATCACAATAATGAACAGCTTTTTTGAACATGTCCCATGTCTCTTGTTTTTCATTTATTGCAAGGATATGAAGATGATCCAGATGGCCCATTCCATTCACGATATGTTGAGTAATGTACCGATTATCGCGCATTCCCTTGAACCAGGGAAATCCTCCATTGGATGACTGTGCTTTTTGTAACTTAAGCATTGAACTGTTAAGTTCATCGCGCATCCGGTTCAGGTCAAAGAGCAATGCTACTCTTTTCTTCCTGGCCGATTCACTTTCTGCATCCAAGACCCAGGGTGTTTCTTCCAGGAGTATACTTTTTAATTCCTGATTTTTCTCGAGGTTCGAGATCAGTTCGTTTGATCCCGTGCTTGTTCGCCAGTGATCAAACACCTGTTTAATCCTGGGGTGGGCATTGACTATATGAGAAGCAATGGCATTGGCATAATACCGGCTAAAAATTTGTTCCGTGCAATCATACGGGTATTCCATGAGATATGGCAAAGCCTGGATGGCATACCAAGAGGGATTAGACGTGTATTCAAGGGTGAGTTGATGGTGCTTTAAGGTGGCAGAAGAACCGGATTGGGTAAGCTTATCGAGGGTAAATGTTTTGGTTTCGCGGCCTCTTACTGCCAATGGCAACGATTCTGTTACCAGCATCCTGTTGGTGAGCACCGGGACAGGTTTTTGTTCGCCATCAGAGAATTTTCCTGCCCGTGCTATCACTTTGTACGTTATCATATTCATGTCATCGGGTATAACCATCCTAAACGAGACAACATCATTTTGCCCGGCTGACACATTAAATGGCTTTCCTGATGTATCCCGTAAAATGCCACTTACCGGGGTATTTGTAAATGCATCCAATAATTCAAGGGTGACTTGTCCTGCCAAATCTTTTTTTGATATATTCATGACTTTTACCGGAAAATCAATGGTGTCTCCTTTCCTGAAAAAACGCGGGGCATTGGGGCTTACCATCAACTCTTTCCGGGTGATCAATTCATTTTCAATCGTTCCGTATTCCAGGCCTTTGGTATGCGCGAATCCCATCACGCGCCAACGGGTGAGCGCTTCAGGAATGGTAAAGCGGATAGTCACTTCACCGCGTGCATTGGTGGTTAAATGAGGATAGAAAAATGCTGTTTCATTGAAGTTGGTGCGCACCTGGACATTGTGTTTTTTATGTCCTTTTTTATCAGTAACTGCTTGTTCAGAAATACCTGCTATTTCCTCAGAAATATCTACATCATTTTCTACTATTGCTACTTGTTCAATATTTGCTTCAGACTTTCTATTTGCTGATTTCGATGCTTTCATATAACGGGATATTAGGGGCATCTCTCTGAATTCATGAAAATTTGTACTAAACCATCTTAATGAGGGATAATGACTTTCTCTATAATAATAACTATCATAAAAATCTTCGCTTAAATTGGTCGAACGATTGGTTGTAAACACAGGCGATCTCCAGTTTAAACGCGAATAATATTGCTTATAGATATTAAAATTCCAATGATTTTTAGCAAACTGATCCAGGGAAGCATCATACAGCGTGGCCATCATTTCTGCTGCAATTTTTTTACTCTCGTGGCCTTTGATAATGATTTGCCATTCTTCCTGCTGCCCGGGGTACAATTTATCACGAAAGGTTGCAAACGAGATGTCCAGTTTTTTATTGGTATACGGTACATGTATGATTTCATCATGGTTGTAGAGCCTGTTGTTTTTAACGAACACGAAATGCACGGCAAAATTTCCACGGTGTTTTTCCTCAACCGGAATCTTTATGACCTTTTGTTCCTGATCCAGGGCCAACCATTCCTGGTGTACAATTTTTCCCTGGTGTTCAATTTCATACAACACGCTCACATCTTCCAGGGCCGAACCGATTAAAAACTCTGCTTGTTCTCCGGGTTCACAATGGTGTTTGATTGGGGTAAACCAATTGGCTGTAGGATAAGGCAGCCGGTTGTGTTGCGGATTGTACACTGTAAAATAAGATTTGCTCATCACTTCCTTTCCAAATGCATCAACAGAACTGACTTCTGCAACATACCGCCCGGCTTCCCATTTCCTGATGCTATTGATGTTTAAATATTTGTTCTGCCCGGTGTTAAATGTCTTGTCAATCACTTTTTCCTCTTTGTGTAACGAGCGGATGTTGTGTTCATCCCGGTAAGCATGTCCTGGCAACAAATGTCTCCATTGTTTTTTGGAATATAAAAACGTATCCGGCACATCCCATTTTCTTTCCTGCAGGGGCATTTCATTTTCATTGAGTTTATAAATGCTGATATTTCCTTTGGCAGGGACAAATTCTCCATTTAAATTTTGGGTAATGATCTCAACCCCTTGTGTATCCTTTCCAAACGGGGGTTTATTTTGGTTAACCTGATCGGGGATTGACAATCCTGTTTTTAAGACTGTATATCCAATGGTCATAGTTTCTTTGGTTGTTCGCGTTTCACCGCTGATGTCTGTTACATCAATTTTGATTTCATATTGAAATGCCAATTGATCGTTTTGAGGTAGCGTGAGGTCAGGAATAGCTTTAAATTTAATGGTGAACTCTCCTTTTTCGTTTGTTTCAATGGTGCCATTGGCTATTTCAGTCTGTGTCCGGTCAACATAAAAGGGTCTCCATCCATACCACACCGGTTCGCGCACAACGCGGTATGCAGCTCGGGCGCCAGTGAGGTTTGCCCCGGAATAGGTCTCTGCTTTTCCTTTGATGTTTACACTGTCATTCAACCTGTAAGATCCTTTAAATGGCAGTATGGTGACTTCGAAAGAAGGGCGCTTGTATTCTTCAACCCGGATGGATGTATTCCCATGCCCGGATTTTAGTTGAAAACGCCCATTCATTAGGCCTGTAGGGATTTGAAAAGACCCACTGAATGTCCCGTATTCATTGGTGGTGACATCCACGCGTTCAACCTCCTGCCAATTTGCATCAAATAATGCCACGTATTCACCGGAGTTGGGAACGATTTCATGGGTTTCACCATCGGTTTGAATGACTATACCCTTAAAATAAACCGTTTGCCCGGGACGGTAAATAGCCCGGTCTGTAAACAGGGTTGTCCTATAATTCATTTGTGTGTTATGATGCATTTGCCTCACGTAATACCTGTTGTCCGTGCTTAAAAAATCGTCTTGATAAGTAACATCAAATGTATAAGATCCATATTGTTTTCCTTCATGAGGTTTAAGCGTGAAAAACCCATCTTGTCCGGATGTCAGGGCAGGTATTTTTTTATTTTCATACCGTCGTTTATCATGGTTATATTTCATCATATAAGGCTGAACACGCGCCCCCTTAACAGGAACCCCTGTTTTTCTGTGGACAACACGTATCGCGTAGGATCCATCATCATTTTTTCGTTGGATATAACTGAGATTGGTCACCGTGAGAATCTGAAAAGACAGCATATTTTCCCTGTACGTGAATTCAGGCGTGGTAGCATTGATGATCATGTAATGGCCTAAAGGCATGCCGTCAATGATTTTTTCCACTTCATGTTGGCGGTAATCTCCAAACCATGGCAAATGGATGGTATCCATTCTGATCTTTTCTGACACTTTGTAAAGTTCTTCATACCACTTTTTTTCATTGGCATGATAGCTTTCTGTTATTTCTTCTAAGTCATCCCGTTTGATCCGGGCAATTTGAACATATATATTGTCTAAATTCTTATAGGTGATCTTTTGAAGGAAAGGGCTTTCTGATGGAATCTCTTGTTCTGCAATAATTTTTAAGGCAGGTTTACTGATTTTGTCTTTCAACCACCTGCATTTGTCAGCTCCCCTTGAACCCGGGTATGTTTGAATGGGTTTTTCACATAATTGGATGGCCTTTTTAAACGCCCATTTATATTGTTCAGTGGCCGGATTACCCGGTTGGTATGTATCTCCTTGTTCATAATAAAAACGGGCCGTTTCATAAGTAACCATGCCAGAATAGGGATGGTTATTAAATTGTTCCTGTAAACGTGTTAATGCACCCGGGTATAAACTATCCTTTCCCGGGTGTACCGAATGGGTTTTAACAAATTTTAACCGTCTCAGGTCAGCATCAATAAACGCGGGGACATTGTCTTGTTCTGCCCTGAATGCCAATACATCCTGCATAATTTTGATACCATGAAAGTGAAGTGAAAAAGTATCATGGGTATGAATATCCTGTCGTGCAAATTCGGACGCTTTGGCAAAGTAAAAATCATCATTTAAAAGAAATTGGTCAGCCGGCCTGGAGAGGGATATTTGCTCATTGACAAAAAACTCAACAGCCCTGTACGCCAGAAAATCATATAATGTTGGTAGTAGATCGTGGTCTTTTGACCCTTCACTGATCATTTCAGGAAATACCTCCGTGCTGGCCTGTTGCAGTTTTTCTTTTGCTTGCAACGAAACGTGATAATGGTGTATCACCTTGTCAATAAATTTGCTGGCATCCCATGTTTTGATGTCATCATTTTTAAAATTCCTGGCAGCTGTCCTTTTCCGGATTTTCCACCGGTAATCCTGATAATACTCCCAATACATCTGAGCCAGGATGGAATGCAATAAAGCATTGGCAGGAAATGTTTGTTGTTTTGCTTCTT
Organism: uncultured Bacteroidales bacterium; assembly: GCA_964413555.1. GTDB lineage: Bacteria > Bacteroidota > Bacteroidia > Bacteroidales > JBBRXJ01 > CAYMKE01. The sequence goes on from CAYPTK010000002.1 coordinate 14,701, forward strand.
GTTCTGTTTCAAGTATAAATTTTCCAATCGCACCTTCTCCAATTTCATTCCGGAATTGTATCCTGTGCAAAAGGGCCTTGATCATCTGGTCGGGGTTGTCATCGGATTTGGCCTGTTCATATATTTGATCAGCAATTTCCAGGGCAGACCTTATCTTTCCTGTAATCTCAAAATCATGTACCTTTTTCCATAATTCACGGTATGGCTCTTTAAATTTTTTTTCTTCCTGCTGGGGAATCAAATACTTTGAACTCGCTGACAATAAGCCAGTAATGATCATACTGGCTAAGACTAAGGCTATAACAGTTTTTTTCATGGAGTTATATTTATAGTTAACGTTTTAAAAATAACAAATTGGGATTAAAAAACTGTCTTATTGGTTAATTTTATAATAGAGTAAACATTTATGGTTTGAGCCAGCTGCTTTGGGTAAACATAAAAAGAGCCACACTAAAATGTGCAGCTCTTTTTATGTTCGTTTTTGCTTTATGTTCACGTGTGTGGATAGACCCACACGATCTTTATATCTGATTTGTTTATTAACACAAATTAATTTAAATTTATTGTAAATCCCAAGATAAACTAATTTTTTAAAAAAAAATTAGTTTAAAGATTCTATATCCTGGACTAAGTATACACGTTTGTCTGTTCAAAATAGCATTTACCACAATCTGTATTAATCCAGACATATTATCTTTTTAGTTATCACTACTCCGTTCACGTGGCATTTCACAAAATACGTACCGCCTGAAGGGAGCTCGTAATCCTGAATATAAACTCCCAGTTCCTGTTTCTCATTTACAATATTATCTATTTTATTTCCTAAAACGGAATATAAATCAATGCTTATGTCTTCCGTTTTTTGGAGTGTATATTGTATTTTAACCTTCCCGTTTGAAGGATTCGGGAACACGCTTAATTGAACCGGGTTGGTTGTGTTTTCTTCAATATTATCACTCTTTAACCGATTGTCTTCGAGATTGGAAACAGAACGGCTGAATGGCCCTCCACTGGCTTTAAGATTACCATTTGGATAACATGGATCGGATTTCACACCGGCTATCCTGTAATATTTTCTACCACTCAGTGCACCAGCTGAATTGTCCGTGTAAGCGTCTAAACTACCTGATACTGTTACCAATGGCTGTAAGCTATTAGAATCTGCCCCCCTGTATATGATATAACTTTCAAATGTCTGGGCTACGCCATTGATTGTATATGGCCTCCATTCCAGGTTTACTCCCCCAACCGAGCTGACATATTGCAAAAACAATGTTTTATGATAGGGTACCAGGTTAATGTCTGTTACATTACCGCATTCATCATGTGTTACAAGCTTATAAAGCTCCTGGTGCGATTCCGGGTCAGACCCCGTATCAACAAATACACTCAGGCTGTCAAATGGAAGATACGCGATGGAATCATACCCTTGTGTATTATTTTCCCTGTATAATGTATATCCTGTTATTTTTTGATCTGGTGTTTTTTCCCACGTGACTAGATTTTTACCTGTAACTGAATCAATGGTTACAAGGCAAATTTGTTCTTCATAGGCTGATGTGTCATAGCTTAAATTATATGTCACGATACTGTCGCATCCATACATAGATTTCAGGGTGGAATCTGTAGCCTGGGTTCCCGGGGTACTATAATTGGTTCCTCCAATATTAAAAAATGATCCTTCGCAGAATGTTGTATCCGCGATGACATTCCAGTGCGGATGAACATTGATATTTAAGAATACAATGCTATCGGGACTGTATATGAAATCATAATGCCCTTGTTTTGTATATTTATTCCCATCATAGTTGAATGTATCTCCTTCACAAATATTGGCATCTATTCTGGTAACATTTTCATCAGGGTCAAATATTTCAATGGTTTCTTCATTGCTTTTGATATTTCCACAATGATTAGAAGCTGTGATTGAAATATTATAAGTTCCGCCAGAAGTATATGTATGCTCTGTAATGATCAAAGGATTATATACAGTATCAATTGTTCCGTCTCCAAAATCAATGATGGATGTTGATCCCCCGTTTCCAATAAATTGGATTGGTTTATTTACCTCAATCTGACTCTCTTCAAAGTTTAAATTAACATATTCAATCTGAGCATTATCATGTATATATATATCAATCGTGTCTGATGCAGTTTTTCCACAGCCATTTGTCAATGTAATAGTTGTTTTGAACGTGCCGTTTTCAGAATACGCGTGCTCAAAAATATAATAAACATAATCTATTCCTTCTATTGATAATTCAAGTTCTTCAGGTGTTGATGATGAATTTCCATCACCAAAATCCCAGGTTATTTCAGTTCCATCAGACACGGGGGCAATATAAAAAGCTACAGTATCACCAATGCATGCTTCATTAACCGAAGAACCATATTCAAAATCCTTTAAAGAAGATTCTACATTATCCTGTACTCTAACCGTTTGAGAAATAATAGTATCATAGCCACATCCGTTTGTCGCCTGGATGGTAGCATTGTAATTACCTATAAGGTCGTATGAATGGAATGCAAGAATTTTATCAGACGTGGCACCATCCCCAAAATTCCACCGAACCTGATTTACTTTTTCCTGATCTATTATAAATAACACTTGTTGATTTGGACATACTTTCGTTGGTGATATCATAAATTCAACTTCACCTACCCGAATATCATTATTTATGGTAATGGTATCCCAAACTGTTTTAAAATTACCACACCCATTTGCCACTGTTAATGAAACAGGATATTTTTCCTGTTCACCTGAAAAAGAATGACTCGTATATTTTGCAGTGGATATATCTCCATCTCCAAAAGTCCAAATATATGTACTTGCATAGTCTCTGGAGCTAAATCTGACTTGTTGTTCCGGGCACACTTCTTTTTCCGAAATTTCATAATCCAGTACGCCAAATGTAATATTACTATTTACAATAACCTGATCTTGAATCGTAGTATCAATACCACACCCATTTGTTAAAGTTAATTGAACATCATATGTCCCGGCTGAATCAAATGCATGCTTGAACCGTTTAATATCCGAGGTCGTCCCATCGCTAATGTTCCATTCATATGTAACAGCATCTGCATAAGAACTAAACCTGGTCTTATCACCCGGGCATAATTCATCGGGATATATACTCATGCTAATATTACCAGTATAATGCAGGTTATTTATTACGTTTACAGTATCATAAATAACAGTATCATTTCCACAAGCATTTGTCAGTGTTAAAATTATCGGGTATGTTCCTGTATCAGTATAAGTATGCCTGAAATAATCATCTTGTATAACTGTACCATCACCCAGGTCCCATACAGCTGTTTCAAATTCTCCCCAAGTATCAAAGCGGACTTCATCCCCGGGACAATTTACACGGTCATATATTTCATATCTTAAATAAGTCTCATCAGTAAATGTAATATTAGAATCTACAATAACAGTATCATATACTGTCGTGTCATTTCCACAGCCATTTGTTAATGTCAATGCTATGGGAAATGTTCCTGTTGATGAATAATTATGGTAATAATAATCATCATGTGTCGTGGTTCCATCTCCTACATCCCATGTAACAGATGTAAAATTATTTCCCCATACATCAAAGCGAACTTCTTCCGAAGGACATGCCTTGGCAGGACTGATATCATAACTGATATACTCATTCGGACCATATTCAATATCATTTCTCACGAAAATAGTGTCTGAAAGTGTCGTGTCAGCACCACATGAATTGAATATTGTTACATTATATACATAGGTACCAACCGTTTCAAATATTATATTATAAGGATATTTTCCTGTACGTGTAGTTCCATTGTCAAAATCCCAAAATATTGAATCTGTATCATAATAATACATATAAAAGTCAACTTCAGTGCCCGGGCATATTTCATTTGATCCATAATTACCATAATTTATATAAGAATCAAATTCACAATTATTCTGTGATAATGCCAAGTGGCCTGAAATAAAAAAAATGACAAACAAGGGTAAATAGATTTTTTTCATAATATTTAATTTATTAAAATGTGACGCAATTTATATATTTTTTATTAAAATGTGACGCAATTTATATATTTTTTATTAAATAAATCTTCTCATTTTGTTTAACTTATATTATTTTTCATTAATCAACATTAATTCAAGACGAAAGAACTAAAAAGATGGTTGTAATTTTAATAAAAAAAGTTATAAACAAATAATTTTTCGTGTAATGTAATTGTTATTAATTTTAAATTTTATAAAATATGTCCCGGGAAATGGAAGGTTATAAATTAACCTATACATTCCTTTATTTTGATTTTTGTCCAGGAGCACGTCTATTTTTTCTCCTAAAATTGTATATATATTAATTTTGACATGACTTTCATTTTGTAAGGCATATTGGATTTCAATTTTCCCGCTCGAGGGGTTCGGAGATATTTGCAGATGAAATGAATTCTTAGAATTACTTTCAATATTATCTGTTTTTAACCGGTTATCTTCTAAATTTGATACTGATCTGCTGAATGGCCCCCCCGATGCTTTGGTAGCCAAACATGAACCATCCGGCTTAATTGCTGCCACCCGGTAATAATAAGTACTGTCTTCAGACACCTCTGTATCGGTATAAGTAAATGAATTGATGTAATAAGCCATACTGTCTATTACTGTTAAATTGGTTGCACTGGTTCCCCTAAGAATTTGATACGTGTTAAAATCAAATCCTTCATAATGGCTCCAGGTAAGAGCAAACCCATCTCCCTGTGATGATTTACTCACGTTCAAATGCAAGGTTTTATGATGATCACTTAATTCCGATTCATTGCCACAGGAATCCACCACGGTTATTTTATAGCGTTCGGCACGTGTTTCGGGGTTTGAAGTGCCGTCAAGACAATAGCTCACGCTATCATACGGGATTTGTGCAAGAAAATCAAAATTTCCGGTATATGATTGTTTGTAGACATTATAATGGCGAATGGCCTGATTGGTTGTCTTACTCCACACGATCTGGTTTTTTCCTGATTTTTCATCTACTGTTACAATGCAAATGGGTTGAGGTTTTGCCTGTACTTCAACATCTTCTTGTGCTATTGCCTCGCAATGATTGCTGTCTGTTACAGTGACCGAATAAGTTCCGGCAGATAAATCATGTATGATTGAATCTGTTCCGGCATTTGACCAATTGAAGGTATATGGGTGTGTACCCCCGGAAGCTATTGCTTTCATGGCGCCAACGTGTTTACCGCAAGTGGTATGTTCTTTCTCAAATGATATGCTTAATGCCTGGGGTTGATGAATCACAACATTTTGAGTTGCCGCTGCACATCCATTATTATCTATGACATTTACAAAATATGTTCCTGCATACAGGTTTGATGCCGTATCGCTTATCATGCCATTATTCCAATAATAGTAATAAGGGGGAGTGCCTCCACCTGGTGTAGCTATTGCCATCCCATCCAGCCCTAGGTAACATGACACGTCTTTTTTTGTAACTGATGAGGTTAATAATTCCGGTTGTGTAATTTCAAATGTATCCGCAACTTCACATCCAAATTTATCACTTACAGTAATCGCGTAGGTACCAGACATTATATTCGTTCTATCCTGGTTTGATGAACTGTCTGACCAACTATATTGATACGGGGTAATTCCATTTTGAATGGTAATGTCTATAGCCCCGTTTTTTTGTCCATAACACTTTACATCCGTTATATTTCCACTAATTGCTATATCCAGAAACTCTTTTTGAAACACCGGTACATTCGCCGTGATTTCAGAAGTATAATCCACAAGCCTAATCCCGGTTTGTTTTACAGATACATTAAACACGGTATCTTTAAAAACCAAATCATGAGCATTAAAGATTGTTTTATCATCAAAGCATTTCCCGGAATAACCATTTTCATCAGTTTTGATAACATAACCGCGGTATATCATATCATCATCCCTGGCATTATATGTAACAATATATCCTTTGTCATTTGTTTCCTGTAATTTTCCAGAGTATGCAACCGTCCCAAAATCCGGTAAATCCAGGTATGATTTCAACCAGAGAACTTGCCCCTTGTTATCTGTTTTGCACAAAAATGTTTTGTCTCCCCTTCCTGATACAATATATCCTCCATCTTTTGTTTGGTTTACATCATAGGCTGTAGCCGCTGAACTTGTTGAAGGGTGTATGTTCTCTATCCATTCCTGGTTGCCACTAATATCAAATTTAGCAATAAAAAAATACCCCTGGGTTGTTGTAGTTTTTCCAACAACTACAAACCCACCATCATTCGTCATGCAGGATGATCTTATGGTTTCCCCGGTTTTATAATTATAATGCTTTGTCCAAATCGTGTCCCCATCAGGATTAAGCAATATAAAGAACAGGTCATCTTCTGAATTGGGGAATGTTCCTAATTTTGTATATCCCAATACCAGGTAATTATTTTCTTTTGTTTCATGGATGGATACTGCTTCATCATTCCTGCCCGTGCCATACGATTTAACCCAGGCGGTATCACCGTTTGAGGTTAACTTAGCAGCCATGATGTCATAATCTCCCGTGGTCATACTTTTTGATTTTCCAACGACTATTATATCATCTGTTGATGTCATAGATCCATGTATCCATTCATCAATTCTTGTGGAATCCCCTATCGCCTTACTCCAAAGCAAATCACCGGAAAAATTTGTTTGTACAAGAAAACCATCCGTATAACTGGTTGGGTTGTTATTGTATTTTGTCTTGCCAATCATCAAATACCCTTTTGATGTTTCAATAATATGATTCATGTTATCAGTTGCAGATGTACCGAAAGATTTTTTCCAATTGACATTTCCTTCTATGTCTGTATTATACAATACATATTCGTAATCATTTTCAGGATTTATCGTTCCTGAGAATACATATCCATCTTCTTTTATCACTACACCATTACTAAAAATACCATAATCATCATAAATATAATCTTTGAAGGTAATGATGTCAAAGTTTTTATTTAGTGTTTCTTCATTCATTGTTTTTGATATAACAGAAGGATTGTTTGTATTGATAGCCAGATTATAGCTGGAAGGTTTGATGATAATATTTTTATTCTGCACCAGGCTATCCTTCACTGTCATAAAAGCATTATTTTCATAATATGAGCTGGTGTTTCCATTTGAATCAGCTTTAACAAGATAAATACCCTCATCATCCAAATCAAAGCCTTCTGTTTTTCCAATTATATATATATCATTGTTGTGTATAGAAGAAATCCCTAACATTTCTTCATCTTCTGAACCATAGGTTTTTCCCCAGAGATAGTTGCCTGCTGTATCAATTTTCATGCACATCAGGTCCCAATTGCCATTCCCAAGATGTTTGGTCTTGCCCGAGATACTATAATTTCCTCTTGTATCAATGGTTTAAGAATATGCATAATCATCCTGTACATTCGGGAAAGAATATGTATAATTGCTTTCTCCTATTTGCTTTGACCATTCGATATTGCCTAAACTATCAGTTTTTATCAATAGTATATCATGATCCATCCCGGATAAAATTCCATAAGATTTTGAGACACCCAACATGATGAGTCCATTGTCGTTGGTTTGCTTAATATCTATGGCATATTCTACATCTATCCCTCCATACACCCATGTGGATTGAGTTTCCGGATTTTTTAAGTTTCCATTTTTATCTGTTAACACCAGCATCAGGTCATAATCTCCATGACTCCCGGAGCGGGTTCTGCCATAAAAAGCATATCCATTTTGTGTTTCGCAAACACCATACAGATAATCTTGTGCGCCCCCATCATAAATTCTTGACCACAGCGTATCCCCGGAAGGGGTTAATTTTATTAAACACATATCCAGGTTTACAGTACCTGCAATAATAAAATTCCCGTCTGTATCTTCAAGAATTTTTTGCCCATAATCATAATTTGCTGTTCCAATGGTTTTGCTCCATTGCACATTCCCGACAGAATCAAGAAGCATATAAAATATATCAAAAAAACCTTCTCCTAGACTGGCTGTATGCCCGGCAAGCATTATTTCATTATTGCTTGTCTGTAAAGCAGATGAGAGATTGTCATTACTGCTCCCGATTTTGTATTGATAACACCAATCAACATCCCCCCCGGTGTCAATCTTCATTAGTGTTGGTTCATTGTCATTATAGGTTGTCCATGATGTAGCCGGCAAAATAATTGCATCATCTTGTGTAAAAATGATATCATTATTTAAGCTTTCAAAGGTCAACCCTGTTTCCGGGATAAATGCTTTATGTGAATAATCCTGGCTAAACAATGTATAGGAAGCCAATAAATAAATAATAAAAAATATTCTTTTTTTCATGGTATGTTATTTGTAATTCTTCATATTAATTAACCACAAAGATATGAATAAATTCTTTACGTATGGATTTGAAATTGTGGAATATACTCTTTTTTATTAACTGTAGCCGGCATCGGGGATTCACGAGATATTACATGTGAATTTACAGGAGCGTTCTATTCTTTATTTGCTTGAGCTTTCGCACGTTTAAAGAGAAGTATGTATTGTGTAGATGCTGGTTTGTATTGCCGGGCTTCTGCCCCATATTTATATATTGTTCCGTTATTTGTAATGTCTATTGTCCCAGCATGTTGATAATGAGCATTAGCGTATTTGCCAAACCATTCAAAAATCTCGTTGGGTGCCCCGGGGTGTTTTGACCATGATGTACTGACACTGACAAACAGGAGGATTTCGGGTTTATTTTGTTCGATCTCACGAATCATCTGTTTTTGTAACTTCAGGCTGTATTCATTGGGACTCACCAATTGATATGTAAACAAAAAACCTGTTGCAGATTCGCGCTCAGCATAAAACAATATCTCTGCTTCTGATCCCAAGATGGCAATTTTATCATCCGAATCGGTATTTGCTTTTATTACCCTGCTGATTCGTGGTGCTTCAACAAACGGGTTTCTCCCGTATATTTGCCGTGAAAGTTCAACAGGGTCTTTTTTGAAGAAATACGTTTTATTTTGTGCAATTAATGACCCCGATATCATAAAGAATATTAAAATCAAGCTAAAAGATGTTGCTGTTTTTTTACCGGTACGTTTAATGATTGTCTCACGTGAATAGTCAAAAGCCAATCCTATACAAATAGCAAGTGCAGGAAGGAATATAATAAAGTAATGATTCCTGAAATAATACCCGGGAATTACAGCGATCATCGAACACGAGACAAACAAAAGAATGATTGTTTTTTTCAGCGATTCTATCTTCAAAAAAAATGTCGCTATCATCCCCGCTCCTCCAATGATCCACAACAATTTATACCCGTTAACAACATGGGGGAACATGTATTTAAATATATTCCACCCGTCTTTCATCTCGATAATGGAAACATAATTTTTAGGATATATATAGGTCCATTGCCAAAACAGGTCAAAATCGTTAAATCCAATGGCTATCAATATAATTATTCCATAAGGAATGATGGCGCCCGCGCTAAAAAGCAACACGTTTGAAACGAGTTTTGTTATTTTGTATGATGGGGTTTTAATGAATTCAATGACCATAAATAAAATAATCAGTATAATAAACAAAGCAGCGGGTTGTTTCATGGTGAATGCCATGCCCGTTAAAAATCCAGAAAGCATAAAATATAATTTTTGCAACCGTTGATGTTCTTTTGCTTCAAGATAAACGTGAATTCCCGCTAAAACAAACATGTTTAAATACTGCGTTGCATGAGCAGAATTTCCAAGTACACCCTGGTCCAATGACATGAACGCGTATACAAAGGCAGCAATGGCAGCGGTAAAAGGATTAATGAGGCGCCTGACAATTAAAAACAAAAAAATAAGCGATATGATATTCACGATCGCTACTCCCATCCTGATTCCAGTATCAGTTTCTCCGAAAACAGACATGAACAGGGCATACATGTAAGAAACACCGGGTATTTTATAATTATACGCGTTAAATGGAGATTCTCCATCAAGTACGAGTTGCGCGATATAAGCAAATTCTCCTTCATCACGTTCCAATGGCATATCGCTCAGTCGAAGTCTTATAAAAAAACTAAAGAAGATGGCTGCTATCAGGATAAACCAATAGATTGTACTTGTTTTGCTTGTTGGTTTCACCATTCTGATGGAAGTTTTAATTCTTTTTTCTCCGGTATACTATCAGTAAAAGGATGTTCAATTTTTTTCTCCATAAATGTTATCGGGTCAAACTTTATAAAATGAATGGACTGGTTTTCATACCCGCTGTTATGATTAATTTTTTTAAAATTGTATTCTGCTTGCAATGGTAAATTCGGATTAAATTCTGATATGCACGAGCGAAAATTTTTCCCGTGTTTTAAAAATGCTTGCAGGAAATAGTTTGTTATGTCATATCCCATCATACTGAAATTATATCCTTCAGATGAGATCCTGTGTATATCTGTATAAAAATACTTCCTGTATGCCCCGATGTACTCCTTTACCTTATAATCCTCAAAATCAATATAAAAAGGCGTATAATAAGTTAGTTGAAGGTCATAAAAAAATTCCATATCAATACTTCCAAACCTGGGCCAAATCGGGAGTCCGAATAGTTCTATCTCATAATTTTGGGAATACGGATGCAATTTATTCATTACACGGTTAACAAATGTTTCTCTTTCAGACGGTATGATTATTAAATTTTTGGTGTCTTGTAATAACGCGTGCCTTATGCTCGTGTTCGTTGTATCAAAACAACGCACCTCTTTAAATAAGATATCTGTATCGTTTTTAACATATTCATATGAAAAATGGTTTTTCAGCTCTTCAGTATACTGCTTTTTAATATCATAATCAGCTATATGGTCACTGTAAATCATCACGATATTCTTATTCGTGAATCGTGTAATATAAGAGCATGCCTGGTTGATCTCAAAATCTGAAGAAGGATTCACCTGGAAAGCGTAAGGATTGTCTTTAATCAAATACTGGTTGTTTGACAACGGGGACACTATATTGATCTCCCGTTTTTTAGCAAATTGTCCAACAATTTCAAAGTTATACGAATAAACGGGACCGATAATGATATCCATAGAATCCAGGAGCCTTTTTTTAATTAATTGTTTCACAACATTTGAATCGGCTTCGGTATCATAGGTATAAAAATTTATTTTAATGCCTTTTGCCTTTAATTTATGGAGTGCAATTAAGGCACCTTCATAAAATTGAAGAAAATTAACCGACTTGGGATAAATTTTATATTCATCCGTGTCTTCATCGTTTGAATTTTCTTCTTCGACATTACCGGTTTCGTTTACTGTATCCGGTAAATTATATCTTTCATTTTCTTCAAGCATATATGGCAGCAATAAGGCAATATTAACGGGGGCATCTGAAGGATAAAAATGTATTGTATCGCAATCCACTTCTTCAATCCACCGGATAGAATCGGCCAATACGCTATCTGCTATAAGCGTGTCTTTGAATGCAGTTATGTCTTCGGGTTCTATAGGTATTTTAATGATCTGTCCATATTTCAATCCTCTTTTCTTAATTTTATCATTGATTTCTTTAATCCTCGGGATGCTTATATTGAATTTCCTGGAAATAGAATACAGGGTTTCTTTTTTCTTCACTTTATAAAAAATAAAATCAAGACTGTCCTTAGAAAATGTCTCTTCTTTTTTCCTGGGTATTTTAATGACCTGGTTTACCTGGATATCACTGTATTCTACTTCGGGATTATGTTTTTTAATTGTCTCAACTGATACTCCATATTTTCGTGAAAGGGAAAAAAGTGTTTCTCCTTCTTTCATAATATGATGTATGTATTTATCCCTGTCTTTTAATTCTACCTTCTCATAATTTTCATCTTTAACAGGTATCTTGAGTACCTGCCCTGCTTTAAGCCCACCAATGACATCATGATTGTGTTTTATAATGACTTCCTGGGATACTTTGTATGCTTTACTTATTGAAAATAGTGTTTGCCCGGATTCTACAATATGGACATAAAATTTATCTTCTCCAATAACTACTTTTTCTGTAGATATATCAACAGGTACGGGAGGTTTTATAACCCCGAAAGCTGAAATATGTATTCCTGAAAAAAAATAAAAAAATAAAATGTAGAATAAAAAAACGCGATTTTTCATAAGCACTTTATTTGTTTACATTATTATTAAGCCATTGCATAATATTTTGTTCAATCCGTCCTAAAACATCTGAACTTTCAGCTTTCTGAAATGATTCACCGGTAATTTTTTCATATAATTCTATGTATCGTTCGGATACTTGTTGAATAAATTCATCATGCATTTCCGGGACCTGCTGGCCTTCTTGACCCTGAAACCCGTTTGCTATAAGCCATTCTCTTACAAATTCCTTGGATAATTGTTTTTGTTTCTCACCTTTTTGCTGTCTTTCTTCATATCCTTCTGCATAAAAATAACGTGATGAGTCAGGGGTATGTATTTCATCAAGCAAAATAACGCGGCCGTCATGTATTCCAAATTCATATTTCGTGTCAACCAGGATCAGGCCCTTTTCAGCAGCAGTTTTTGTACCTCTTTCAAATAACCGGAGGCTGTATTCTTCTAGTTTTTTATAATCATCCCCGGGAACCAACCCCTGCTGAATGATTTCTTCCCTTGAAATATCAATATCATGTCCCTGGTGCGCTTTAGTGGTGGGTGTAATGATAGGATTATCAAACCGGTCATGTTCTTTCATGTTATCAGGTAAAGGAACACCACATAATGTTCTCTTTCCATCGCGATATTCTCTCCATGCATGGCCTGTTAAATATCCACGAACCACCATTTCCACTTCATACGGTTTTGCTTTGTATCCTATAGTGACCATGGGATCAGGTGATTCAATTTTCCAATTCGGGACGATGTCTTTGGTTTCATCCAAAAATTGTGTGGCAATCTGGTTCAATACCTGCCCTTTATAAGGAATCCCCCTGGGAAGTATTACATCAAATGCTGATATCCGGTCACTTACAATCATAATTAACAAATCGTCATCCAAATAATATACATCCCTTACTTTACCGTTATAGCTCTTTTGCTGTCCGGGAAAATCAAATGATGTTTTAATGATTGCTTCTTCCATAGTTTAATAAATTTTAATGGTTAAATTCATTTTTATACGCTTCTATTATTTCTTTTACAAGCTTATGCCGCACGATATCCCGTTTATCAAATTCAACCACGGCAATTCCTTCAACTCCTCTCAATATCCTGATTCCCTGCACGAGTCCTGATTTTTGCCTTGCAGGCAAATCAATCTGCGTGGTATCACCGGTGACAATAAATCTCGTGTTTTTCCCCATCCGTGTTAAAAACATCTTCATCTGGTTGATCGTTGTATTTTGTGCTTCATCCAATATGACAAATGCATCATTTAATGTTCTTCCCCTCATAAATGCAAGGGGGGCAATCTGAATGATGCCCTCTTCTACATATTCAACAAGTTTTTTAGACGGCACCATATCATGCAGTGCATCATATAGTGGTTGCAGGTATGGATCCAATTTTTCTTTCAGATCACCAGGCAAAAACCCCAAATGCTCTCCTGATTCTACTGCAGGCCTTGTTAATATGATCTTTTTAATTTCTTTATTTTTAAATGCTTTCACTGCTAATGCAATGGCTGTATAAGTTTTCCCGGTTCCTGCCGGCCCCACTGCAAATAAAAGATCGTTTGTTTTGGTAAGTTCTACCAGGTTTTGCTGGTTGATTGTCCTTGCTTTGATTGCTTTCCCGTTTTTCCCGTAAAGCAAAACATCAGTTGATGTATCTTCCTTATCAAACAGGAGTTGCTCATCATCACTGAGCAATTGTTTAATAATATCTTCACTTAATGAATGAAAACGATTGTAATACTCAATTAACAAATTTATTTTTTCCTGAAATAAATATATTTGTTGTGATTCACCAATGGCCTTAATTTCATTTCCCCGCGAAATGAGTTTTAATTTTGGGAAATGCTTTTGCATAATCTTAAATTTTGTATGATTCACTCCCAAAATATGAATTGGATCAATATTTTCTAATGACAAAACTTTTTCGGCCATAAATTTATATTACTTTTGAGAATTACAAAGTAAATATTTTTTTTGTATTTTTTTATTGCATTGGTGCTAAATAATAAAATTATCATATAAGATGTCCATTATTACATTAACAACGGACTGGAATAAAAATGATTATTATGTTGGTGCTATAAAGGGAAATATTTTAAAAAGATGTCATGACATATCGATCATTGACATATCACATGATATTCAGCCCTTTAATATTGCACAAGGTGCATTTGTATTACGAAACAGCTATCATTTTTTCCCTGCCAATACCATTCATATTATCGGTATTAATAATGTTGATAATGCAGATCATGACTATTTATTAGTACACGCTGAACAGCATTATTTTATTGGCGTTGACAATGGGGTTTTTAGTCTGATTTTCAACAATATAAAACCTGAAAATATTTTAAAATTACCAAATCCAAAAGAAAATAAGGGGGTTACGTTTCCCTCGTTGTCTATATTTTCAGAAGCTGCATGCAAGATTGTCGAGGGTGAAAGCCTGGCATCTGTCGGGGAACAAACTGATTGTTTTAAAGAACGTGTCCCCATACGTCCAATTGCTGACGAATCGGGCATTACCGGGAACATTATTTACATTGACTCCTATAAAAATGTCATCACCAATATCACGGAAAAATTTTTTACCGAATCGTTAAATAAAAAGTCATTTGAAATACTGGTACAAAGTAACCATTACAGAATAAAAAAGATAAGCCGGCATTATTCCGAGTCTCCTGTAGGTGAATTGGTGGCTGTATTTAATTCACTCGGACTATTGGAAATTGCAATAAATTGCGGCAACGCGGCAGATTTATTAAATCTTGATATTAATTCAAAAGTCAGAATTCGCTTTATAGATAAATAATATTTAACTAAACGGATGAACAAAACGAATAAAAATAATCATTCTTTACACCAGGTTCCATCCGGCCATTAAAAATTAAAAGATAAACAAATGAAAGATACACCGGAATTATTCCAACAATTGCTTGATATTATGAACAAATTAAGAACTGGTTGCCCATGGGATAAAAAACAAACATTTGAGACATTAAGAAAGCTCACTATCGAAGAAACCTATGAACTGGGTGATGCCATTTTACAAAAAAACATGGATGAAATAAAAAAGGAACTGGGAGATCTGCTGTTGCATATTGTTTTTTATGCAAAATTAGGGGATGAACAAAACGCGTTTAACATCAATGACGTCATTGATGGAATTTGCAAAAAACTAATTTACAGACACCCTCATGTTTTCAGTGATACTAAAGTAGAAAATGCCGGGGAAGTCATGCAAAATTGGGAGGACTTAAAGCGCAAAGAAGGCACGAAATCTGTTTTAGCCGGGATTCCTGCTTCACTTCCAGCTCTTGTAAAAGCCAATCGTATACAGGAAAAAGTACGGGCTGTTGGATTTGACTGGGAGAAAAAAGACCAGATATGGGATAAAATACAAGAAGAACTGGGAGAGCTAAAACAAGAAGTGAAGGACGAAAACCAGGAAGACATAGAGAATGAATTTGGAGACCTTATATTTTCAATTATCAATGCAGCCAGATTATATGAAGTAGATCCCGAGAGTGCCCTGGAACGAACCAATCAAAAATTCATGAACAGGTTTAAATATTTAGAAGACCAAACTATTAACAAGGGTGTTGCTTTAAAAAATATGACTTTAGACGAAATGAATGAAATCTGGAACCAGTCAAAAAAACACGATACAACCCGTGATTAAAATATATAAGCCATTGTGGATAGGCGTGATGAGTAAATATAATAGATAGTGTGATTATTGTATTATAATTACCGTCTATAAAGTCCGACTTCTTCGTTATACCTGATGGAAAAACAATCCATTTAAGCGAGTAAACTCCTTATTTTTCCATCTTCGCAAGCCTCGTTATCGAACATCATGATCCAAACACTTGACTTTATAGACAGACTAATTAAATAAAATTTATATTTTTTATTTCTAAATCAAATAATATTGTATCTTTGCACTCCATTTATTTTAAAATAAAAAATTAAAAATAACATGCCGGTACGAATAAGATTAAGCAGACGAGGAAGAAGAAAACGTCCTTTTTATCATATCGTCGCAGCTGATAGCAGAGCCGCGAGGGGTGGACGGAACATTGAAAAAATAGGTTCTTATGATCCCACTACCATGCCCGAACAAGTTCAATTGGATTTTGACAAAGCCCTTTATTGGCTTGAAAAAGGTGCTCAACCAAGTGACACCTGCAAATCCATCCTTTCACGTGAAGGTGTTTTGTTAAAAAAACATTTATTAAGAGGTGTCAGGAAAAATGCCATTACTGAAGAAGAAGCAAACAATAAATTCAATGAATGGCTCAAACAAAGCAGGGAAAAAGCCAACGCTGTTAAGCAACAATTAACAAAAAAACAAAAGAAAGAAGAAAGCGAACGTTTAGAAAACGAAAAGAAAATAAATGAAAAACGGGCAGCTGATTTATTAAAGAAAAAATCTGAATTAGCAGAAGCGGCAGAAGCAGAAGCAAAAGAAGCAGCAGAAGCTGAACAACCCGGGGCAGATCAAGCTGAAGCCCCAAAAGATGATAAACAAGTCTCTGAAAAACAAGAGACTGCCGAAGCTTCACGGGAAAAAGAAGATAAAACAGCCGAAAAAGCAGAAGCCACGAAACAAAATGAGGAGACCGAAAATAAAGTAGAAGAGACACCTAAAGAAGAAAGCAAGGAAACAAAGGAAGAGGAAGCACCCAAAGCCTCTGAAGAAAAACAGGAAGAGAAAAAAGAAGTAAAAGAAGAGCCAAAAAACGAACAACAAGAAAATAAAAAGGAAGAGGAAGAAAAACAACAAGAAGGAGAGCAAGAAGAAAAAAGCTAATCCTTCAATATGAAAAAAAACCTCTCATTTGCCGGTATACTGACCAAAACTCACGGAATAAAAGGGGGGATGATCATACGAAACAATCTTAAACTTCCTGAAAATCTTATTCAAACGGAACTGGTTTTTATCGAAATAGATAAACAACCGGTTCCGTTTTTTATTGATGATTTTCAAATAACTGACCCCAAAAGCGGCATCATTCATTTCAAACATGTTAATAATATAAATAAAGCAAGAGACATTCAACAATCCAGGGTGTTCATAGAAGCCACGGGACAACAAACACGGGATGTAAATTTTTATGATTTTAAAGGCTATAAAGCATTTGAATTAAACCAGGGTGAAATTGGTGAGGTCTATGATATTAATGATAATGAAAAAAACCCTTTTTTTATTATTAAGCAAGGCACTAAAGAATATTACGTTCCAATCAATTCCGAATTCATCAGGAATATTGATACTGATGAATGTTTTATCGTGTTTGACCTACCGGAAGGATTGCTTGATTTATTTTAAACACCTTCATTACCTGCAATTTAAAACTATGAATTACTGTCTGACAACTCGTGTATTCAGGGTATAACCATTCCTGACATTTTAGCGAAACGATGGTTTACACGGTTCCTTAGGTTTAAATGAGCAATTTGGGGTCAAGTGTAACGATGCCTGCCCCGTAAGTAAGAATGACTGTATCGGGGTTAGCGGACATTATGATTCAAACACTCGACTTTATAGACGGACACTACTTAGGGGCTTTTTGAGTTAACAGGTCTACATCTATTTCAAATGCATTGATCTTTTCCCTCCATTCACCCGAGATATCCATCGAGACTTTGTCTTGAGGGTTATACCCAACCAAAACAGTATTATTCCATGACTTGATCTGACCTGTTGCAATGTCCATTAAAAATTGCACCATCTCAATACTTTTATTCCCAATTCGTATAATCTTTGAATATGCTTCTATATTGTCTCTAAAATAAACAGGCTGAAGAAAATTCATATTAATATTGGCTATCACCAGGGAATCTTTACTTTGGTCAACATTGACATTTAAAATACTATCAAAATAATCCACCCTGGCAAGATCATAATAATGCTGTTGAACCCCGTTATTGATATGTCCCAGTGCATCTACATCGCTAATACGCTGCTGAATACGAATCCCGTGAAAGCATTTGTAACCTTTAATATTCATTTATTTATATTTTCTTATTTAGTATTAAATGAAGCCTGCAAGTTAAACAATAAATTAAATTGAAAAAAATGATTTTTACCTCTTTATCAAATATATATTAATTTTCATGAAAAACTTTCAATGTATTTTTTTAATAAAAAATTATCCATTATTAAAAAATTTTATTAATTTTATGCTGATATAAAATATAAATATTATGATACTTACAAAACTTAGACTTTTATTTTTAAGCATCCCTGATACAAATTCTGTTGAAAGCAAAAGGGAACATTTAAGAAACGAATTTGAAGAGTTAAATAACTTTGCTCAATCCGATGAATTGAAGCATTATGAAGAATTAAGAGATTTTGTAAAATCAAATGAATTCAAACAACGTGTCAGGGCGATCAAAGCACAAAAATTTAAAGATACCCCCGAGAATAATAAATTGCAGCGATATAACCAATTGAAAAAATCAGGCACGATAAAAAAACATTTAAAGGGTAAGTCATCCGATTCTGAATTAAACAGTAGTCAACAAAGAGAAATACAAGAATACAAGGAATTAGAAAGTTTTATCAATTCAAATGAATTCCGCCAGGTTGAAAGTTACATGAAGCAATCATCCACAAAAAAATACCAGCAATCCGAAGAATACAAGCAATTACAGGAATTTATACACCTTGACAAATCTGACAAAATTAAATGGTTTTATAAATTTAAAGATCATTCAAAATTTGATGAATTAAGGAGATGGGAGCTTACATTCAGTGACGAATTTGATGACAGATCATTGGATAAAAACAAATGGCTTACAAAATACTACTGGGGCGAAAAAATATTGCATTCAGCATATTCCATGAGTAATGACAAACATCTGGTTACAGATGGAAAAAATTTACAATTCGCGAACAGTGCCCTGGAAATCGTAACAAAACACGAAAAAGCTCAGGGAAAAGCATGGCATCCAAAATTCGGATTCCATCCCAAAGATTTCAGTTACACATCTGGTGTAGTGAACACGGGAGATATTTACAAGCAAAAACATGGTATCATAGAAGCCAAAATCAGTTTTAACAGTAATACACCTATTACACAAGGTTTCTGGATGGTTGACAATGTCATCCTCCCGCAAATCAATATTGCCAAGCTCAATAACAATAAACTCGAATTAGGACAAATATCCGGTTCAATTGAACGGAAAACAATAAACGATCATATTTTCAAGATGAATGGAAGCAAATTTGTAAACCAATTCTTTATCTATACACTCGAATGGGCACCTCACCAACTGATTTGGAAAATCAATGATAAAGTGATCGTGAAACAAAGAAATACACTTCCTGAAAAAGAGTTGTCGTTATTACTTACCTCGGGTATATTTAATGGTTCTGAACCTGTTGGTCTGCCATCTTCAATGAAGGTTGACTGGGTACGGTGCTACCAGGAAGCAAGATAACACGTTTTTATCATGGGGATTGTTTAATAATACATTACAGCAGGCTTATGAAGCCAAAAAAAGGTTCCGTATTATTGATGTAATGGACAACATTATTTAAAATAATCTCTTGCTTCACACGCGGACAGTATAATTTCCGGGTCCTGTTCTATAGCATTTCCAATAACAATCATATCAGCACCGGCGTCAAACACATTTTTGGCCTGTTTTCCTGTTTTAATACCTCCACCCGTAATCAACGGAACTTGAATGTTGTCTTTTACTTCACGAATGACTTGTTCATTCACAACACGTCCTGAGCCACTTCCTGCTTCTAAATATATCATTTTATGCCCCAACATTTCACCTGCTATGGCAGTTGCTATAATAATATCTGTTTTATCTTCAGGAATAGGACAAGTACCACTCATATAGGCAACAGATGTGCTGGAATCATTGCCAATTAAAATATAACCGGTAGATATCACTTCAATCCCGGATTTGCGCAATATCGGCGCCGCATACACGTGATTCCCAATAAGATATTCCGAATTCCTGCCTGAAATTAAAGATAAAAGTAAAATGGCATCCGCTTTCCCTGAAATTTGCAATATACTCCCCGGGAAAATAATAACTGGAATATTGGTTTGTTGTTTTACCACCTCAATAGTAGATTCAATAAAATCATTCATAAGACTTCCACCAATCATAATAAAATCTACATTGGCCTGATTGGCATAATCTGTTATTTTGGAGGTTTCATTTAAAGAAACCTTGTCAGGATCAATTAAGATGGCTAAAGATTTTTTGCCACCAGCCTGTTTTGTAATAATATCCTGGTATATCATTGGTTATTTTCTTTACTACTCCACACTACCACGTAATCATCAAATACTTTATATGTTAACCTGTATTCAGTATCGTCCTCCCCGTTTATAAGATGTGCATAAAATTGACCTTCCTGACTAAGTTTAAATGGATTAACAAATATATTTTCTTTAAAGCTAATCTTCTTCTTACCATGTATTTTATAAATGGCTTCTTTTGCACTCCAATGTAAATATAATAGTATTTTCTGTTCTTTTTGATCCCGGATATTGATATTCTCCTTTTCATTTATAAACCGATGTTGAATACGTTCTATCTTATCAGAGATGTATTCTATATCAATACCTACTTTTTTTGTTTTGCTCATAATCATACACGTGAGTTCATTCGAATGGGAAATGCTTATTTCACGTGTACGGTCCTCCAGGAAGGGTTTATTATTCAGGTAGCAAATACGTGCATTGGCATTGCATAATTCTTTAAGCAAAGCTCTAACACTAAGCCATTCTTTTTTTCTTTTACACGTCTTGAATGAAATAAGCCGTTGTATTTCTTCTTCTGACAAATGAAGCTGCTCTTCCAATTCTTCAGTTGTTTCTTCAATTTTCCAACACCCCAAAATACAATCGCCATCTACATATGTTTTATACAGAAGTCCCATTCTCTTTTTATTTGTTTTCCCATTTAAACGTTTCGATGAAATGAACAATGTCTTTCTTTAAAAAATTTATAACAGGAGCCAATGAATCTTTATTTGGTTCTGTCATCAGGTAAAGTGCACCACGTATAAAATGCTCATTACTATCAGTCAAAAAAAACTGCACGTTCGATGCTACATTTCCTTTAATTGTATACATTAATCCATAAACGTCATACTGAGGCTTCCGGTAAAACTGCTCTTCAATTGATTCTGCTTTAACAGTATGTTTATATGCAAATGTTCTCGAATCTTCAATATATTTATTCAGGTTATTGTTGATTTTTCTGTAGCTGAGATGTACAGTGCCATCAAATTCAGGAAATATGATATTAAACCAACATGGATAATTTGTTCGTGTTGTATCTTTTACAATCTTGCTATATTCTGGATATTCAAATACAAACGGGCAGTCATTGACGTATTGGGTATATGATTTTTCAGGAAATTCAATTCTATGATATCCAAGAGGTTTTGGAGTATAATTTTTTTTACAACTGGTTGTGAATAAAAAAAATATACTGATTGTAAAAATAATAATTAATCTACTTTTCATTTCCATTGCTCACTTCAGGATTAAAGGTTACTTTGATCTGTTTTATTCTCCTTTCATCAACTGATTCAATTTTAAATGTAAATTGTTGATAGGTTATAATATCATTCTTTACAGGAAGTTCACCTTTTAAATTAAGAATAAACCCTGCAAGTGTATCTGCATCTCCTTTATCTTTATCAAAATAGTCGTCTTTTATTTGAACAACTTTATAAAAGTCATTTAATAATACTTTCCCGTCAAATAAATAATTATATTCATCTAACCGGGAATAGTGTATTTCTTCCTCTTCTGATTCGTCTTTGATTTCTCCTACAATTTCTTCAAGAATGTCTTCCATTGTAACAATTCCATAAGTACCCCCGTACTCATCATTGATAATGGCCATATGTGTTTTATTTGCCTGGAAACCATTTAACAGGTCATTAATCTTTTTTGTTTCAGGCACATAATAAGCAGGACGAATCATATTTTGCCATTTATATTCTTCTTTGTGCTGGTAAATAGAAGGCAATAGATCTTTTATGTACAGGATTCCTATAATATCATCAAAACTTTCTGAATAGACAGGTAATCGAGAATACCCGGATTCAATAATTACATTAACAAGGTCTTTAAAATTCGTATTCACGTCAACAGCTACTACATCTACCCTGGATTTCATTATTTCTTTAACATTGGTATCACCAAACCGCATTATTCCGTTTAAAATATTGGCATCATTCGACTGTGGTGTTGATAAGTCAAGCATTTCTGAAAGGTCTTCTATTGAAATGTTTGATTTATTTAAATTTCTGATTTCTGATATATTGGATGGAAGAAATATGTAAAACGGCCGCAATAATTTGCCCATGAAAACAACCGGGTAAACAGCAATTGACAGGATTCCCGTGGTTCGGTTTTGAATAACCCGGGCAGGCAACAGTTCTCCTGTTAAAAGCAATAATATAGTTAGTAAAACAATTTCTATTAATATAGCAAGTCCGAAAAATGCAAAACCACTTCCAAAATAAAGGGTTAATAGCGTGGCAACAATAATAATTCCAGTAATTAAAAAAATTTTTAAAGTAATAAATGCAGAGGTGAATAATTTAGGATTTTGACAGCATGCCAGTACCAATTTTGATGATTTGGTTTCTTGTTCTTCCAATTCATTAATATTATCGGGTGTAAGTGATGAAAAAGCCATTTCAGCACACATCACGAAGCCATATACAAGAAGCAACACGATTAATAATATTACTTCAATAATAATCGCCTGTCCCGATAAAAAATACTGCAATATGTATTGATCCACTAAAGGTTCTGCTTCCAATAGGATGGATTTATGTTATAACAAATAAGTTGATAAGTGCATTTAAAAAGGCAAATCATCTGTTTCATTATCAGCTTCCTGATCAAACTGAGGTGCAGATTCTTCCATTTCTTCCTGGTATGATTCTGCTCCTTCACCAGTTTGTTTTTTACCCAGCATTTGCATATTATCAACAATCACTTCGGTAATATATCTCTTGTTTCCTTCTTTGTCGTCATATGAACGTGTACGGATTTTGCCTTCCAGGTAAAGTAAATCCCCCTTCTTTACATATTTTTCTGCAATTTCAGCTAATTTCCGCCAAAGAATTATATTATGCCACTCTGTATTTTTTACATTCTCACCACTCCTGTTTTTATATTTTTCATTCGTAGCTAAAGGGAATTTGCATAAGGCAACTCCACTATCCAAATAACGTGTTTCAGGTTCTTTGCCTACATTTCCTACAAGTATGACTCTATTTACTGACATATTTTATATTTTTTAAATTCATAAAAAAGAGATACAAGGATACAAATTTTTATGGTAAAAGCAAAAGATTATGAAAAATATTTAGCATACTTTGTTTTTTTTATATAACGATCTAATAGCCTTGGTATTGCAAACCCTCTCAACTTATTAAACGGAATCCGTTGATATTGATTGCCTGATTCAATCAAAGGTTCGTCTAAATGTATATGATAAAATACAGCATGAATTTTTTGATGGGATAATTGATGTTCAACCGGTTCAGAAACCTTATTCAAGATATATTTTTTATTTCTAAAAACCGCTTCCCATTCGGACAAATCCTGAATATTTTTCTTGTTCATTTTTTCACGTGTTTCAATAAGTGGAAATTCATATAAAGAATTCCATATATCTTTTTGTTCGCGTTGGTTTAAATATAAACTATCATTAAATTGTACAATCAAATAATTAAAATGCCTGTGCCGAATTTTTGCTTTCTTATTTTTAACCGGTAATTGTTCTATTAATTGTTCTTCACGTGCTAAACAATCCATCGCGATAGGACAATCATTACACGAGGGGTTTCGCGGGTTACAAATCAGTGCTCCTATTTCCATAATGGCCTGGTTAAATAAATCAGGTGGTTGGTCGTTCATTAAATCCAGTGCATAATTGCTAAATATTTTCTTCCCGGCAGATGTATTAATAGTTTCATATACTTTATAAAAACGGGCTATCACGCGTTCAACATTTCCATCAAGAACGGGAACACGCTCGCCAAATGAAAATGAAGCAATGGCAGCTGCAGTATAAGGGCCTATCCCTTTTAGTTTTAAAAGATCCTTGTAAGTCCCGGGAAATGTGCCATTGTTATGATATTTTATGAATCGTGCTGTAGAATGCATATTTCTTGCCCTGGTATAATATCCAAGCCCCTGCCATATTTTCAATACTTCTTCAATTTTGCTTTCTGCAAGTGATTCTATATCAGGAAATTTTTCCACAAAACGATAGTAATAATCAATTCCCTGATCTATACGGGTCTGTTGCAAAATAATTTCAGAAACCCATATCAAATAAGGTGTTGTTGTTGTTCGCCAGGGCAAATCTCTTTTATTCTTTTCGTACCACTCTATTAATCGTTGTGAAGGTGTCATATATAATATGTTAAATATTATTAAAACATTTAATAATCTCACTTATTGTCTTCCAGCGGTTATAGATTTGTTTTAACCCGAAAAATTCACCGCGAAACGATAAAGATCGATATAAAACACGATTAATAAACCTCTTGGCTTTCTGCAACCCTTTTGTTTGTTAACCCAAATTTGGGGTAATGCTTACCATTATCTTTGCACATCTGCTTCGTTGCTAAGCCCTTGATGTCCGCGGGCTTAGGCGCCTTGCATCTGCACAAAGCTAATGGTATGAATGTTCCGGGTTAAATCATTGTCTGTCCTTGTTTTTTATAAATTTGTACATATTTCACAACCTATGACCAAACAAAATATAACATATAAACAGGCCATCGTTAAAGCCGCTCGATTATGCAGCAAAGGGGAAAAATGCACGGATGATATCCGCGAAAAACTTTTGCAATGGGGAATTGAAAAACAAAACATTTCTTCAATCATAGAACAACTAAAAAAAGAACGGTTTATTAATGACGAACGGTATGCTTTGTTATTTGCTCAAAGCAAAGTAAGACAAAATAAATGGGGCAAGATAAAAATTGCATATGCTATGAAACAAAAAAATTTGCCAGAAGATGTTATCAATAAATCATTGAAGAGGATTGACGATCAGGAATATAAAGATATACTCGCGAATGTATTACAAAAAAAATTTCATTCTCTTCAAGACGTTGAAGATGCATATACAATCAAAAACAAACTCATACAATATGCTCTGAATAAAGGATTTGAAAACAACATAGTGCATGAAGCCATAGCTTCAATAATCAAAAAATATTAACATTTTTTTACAGAACATCATGAATTCCTTTTTTTCCCAGTGTTTTAATCATAGCAGGGTGTTG
>CAYPTK010000003.1:0-6983 GCA_964413555.1 uncultured Bacteroidales bacterium
CGAGAGGACCGTGTTGGACAGACCTCTAGTGTACCTGTTGTGGCGCCAGCTGCATCGCAGGGTAGCTATGTCTGGAAAGGATAAGCACTGAAAGCATCTAAGTGCGAAGCCTTCTTCAAGATGAGATTTCCTTTGAGGGTCGTTGAAGACGACAACGTTGATAGGTTGCAGGTGTAAAGGCAGTAATGTCAAAGCCGAGCAATACTAATTACCCAAAACTTTTACTGCAATTGTATTTTTGTTATTGTCTGCAATTTCTTTCCAATACTTCTTAAAATATTGAAAACTTTATGGCAGTTATAGCGATGGGGAAACACCTCTTCCCATTCCGAACAGAGTAGTTAAGCCCATCTGCGCCGATGGTACTGCATCAGCGGGAGAGTAGGTCGCTGCCTAATTTAAATTTAAATCCCGTTCTGAATCTTTCAGAACGGGATTTTTTATTTTTGCAATATTCAATTTGATATAATATTTTTCTATTATTATCGTAAATATATATAAGCTAATACCAAAAAGTTAATATAAAAACTTAAATTTTCCAGGTGAAAAATTTAATTTGCATATGTTCTTTTGTTTTTATTGTTTGCTGTCTTAATGGATTTTCTCAACATCCAGACTCAATACCCAAAAACGATACCACTCTATTTGCCTGGGAAATAGACCAAAATTCCTTTGATCTTACCCGGGTCAATATTGACTCGAATATTAATAAATTTCACTTATACAATATCCTCAACCAACAAGGCCTCTCGTATGCACATCTTGGCTTCATTGGATCACCAGCAAAAAAAATCAATTATTTTTTAGATACATTCCAAACCCCCGATTTTTTATTTTTAAAACCTTTTGCTCCTTACCTCGATCTGCCACAAAACACCATTTATTATAATACTAAAAAACCATTTACAAATCTGTTTTATACAGCTAACTTTGGAAGTAAAAAAGAAATTAACCAAATGATCAGAGTTTTGCACACGCAAAATGTAAATGAAAAATTAAATATCGGATTAAAATATAAGCATATTTCTTCAAGAGGTTTTTACAATTTTGACGATGAAATACATAAAACAGGTGTTTTTTCATTGTTTTCCAGTTACCAATCACGAAAATATGAAGCATATGGCAGCCTGAATATTAATAAAATCAGCCCAATTAAAAACGGTGGCATAGAAGTTAATTTTTTTCAAAATAACGATGAAAATCCAAAAACATACCCTGTTTTGCTTACAGGTGTTGAATCAATCAACAGAAATCGCGGTATAGGAATCACTCAAAAATATAATATCGGAAAAATAGTTATTCTGGATCAAACATTTGATACAACAAATACAATAGCCAATGATACAGTAACACCAGAACAACAAATAGACACGATTATACATGATACGTTCCATAAAAAAGCAACAATTATTTACCGCTTTTCTTTAAATGATAATTTCAGAAATTATATTGACGACCATGTTGAAAATAATTTATCATTCTATGATTATGTTTTCGATACGACTTCAACTCTCGATTCTGCATATTTAAAAAGTTTTAATAACTCACTACACGTTAAATTTTATGAAAAAAAACAACAATTATTAAGTTTTGGTGGTATGTTCGGACTATCATATAACCTTGGCAAGTATGGCTTTAACCGGCTCCCATCTGATTCAACAGATACTGACACCCTGGTCAATGAAAACTTTTATGATGTGATTTATCATGCACATTTGTCTAAAACATTTTCCCCCCGATTAAAATGGGAAGCAAATGCACAACATGGTGCATTGGGATACCATAAACAAGACACCCGGGTTCACTCGGATCTGACTTATTTCCTTAATAAAACGTTCAATTCATATTTTAAATTCAGGGCCAAATACCAGGAAATAAAACCGGATTATTTTCACCGCCGTTATTCATCCAACCATATCAAATGGACAAATTGGTTTGAACGTGAAAAAAAACAGGCGTTCACTTTATCTTTCCATAACAAACCACACCATATGAATATCAGCCTGAATTATGAAGATAATGAACAATATATATACTTTGATACCAACAGCATACCAAGACAATCTGCCAAAGGGACAAAAATCATTTCTTTGAATGCAAAAAAAACATTTCATGTATGGAAATTTATCATACAAAATCAAGCCATTTATCATCAGGTGTCAAATGAAAACATCCTTCATCTTCCGAGGTGGATTTTATACAACTCAACTCGCTTTAATCAAAACATATTTTTCAAAGAAACCGGTGGAAATATTCAATTTCAAATCGGATTTGATCTTTCCTATTTTACTCCATATCATGGCTATTCTTACAATCCCGTGATCAATCAGTTTTATTTACAAAAAGAAAATAAAATGGGAGATTACCTGTTTGCTGATGCTTATTTAGGAATGAAAATTAAAAGATTACGCTTTTTCCTAAAAATGAATCACATCAATGAAGGATGGTTTGGTAAAAATTATTTAACTGTATGGCATTACCCTATGAACCCGAGAAATCTCCGGTTTGGACTTTCGTGGAATTTTTATGATTAATATTATATTATTTTAATTATTTTAGCTGTACCAAAATATTATTAGAGTAATCAACTGATCATGTCCGTTTAAAATGAATTTTAATTATTTAAAAATATTGAAATATTGTATTTTATTTCTTTTTAGTATTGTATTGCTAACGGCTTGCGGAAGAAAACAAGATAAGAACAAAAATCATTTACCGAGTCATCTTCAAGAAGTTATAGAACGCGGTAAATTAAGAGCTGTTACAGATTACAATTCTATAAATTATTTCATTTATCGTGGCACCCCAATGGGTTACCAGTATGAACTGCTGAAAGAACTTGCAGATCATTTGGGTGTAGAACTTGAACTAAAAGTAGCAGACGGACTGGAAGACAGCTTTAAGATGCTCGAAAACGGGAAAACAGATTTACTTGCTTTTAACTTAACTATAACAAAAGAAAGAAGTGAACGCGTTGATTTTACTGTCCCTATTATACAAACCCACCAGGTACTTGTACAACAAAAACCGGAAAATTGGAGAAAATTAACAAAAGAAGAAATGAACATCGGTATCATCCGGAACCAATTAAATCTTGCAGGTGAGACCATTTATGTTCAGGAAAATTCGTCTCATGCACAACGCCTGAAAAACCTTTCAGAAGAAATAGGCAACCGGATCAACATCATAGAAGTACCGATGGTTGTTGAAGAACTTATAAAGTTGGTAGCAAAAGGAAATATTGAATATACTATTTGTGATGAAAATGTTGCAAAAGTCAATAAAACATATTATCCGAATATTGATGTCCAAACTGCTATAAGCTTTCCCCAACACATTGC
Organism: uncultured Bacteroidales bacterium; assembly: GCA_964413555.1. GTDB lineage: Bacteria > Bacteroidota > Bacteroidia > Bacteroidales > JBBRXJ01 > CAYMKE01. The sequence continues at coordinate 3,342 of CAYPTK010000003.1, forward strand.
CTGGGCTGTTGATAAAAATTCAAATGAATTACTGAATATCGTGAATCACTGGTTACTTGACTTTAAAAAAACATTAAAATATAAACTGATTTATAATAAATATTTTAAAAACAGGAAATCGGTTATTCGTGTAAAAAGTGATTATTATACTATTGCCAGCGGAAAAATATCTCCTTATGATGAACTTTTCAAAAAATACAGCAAAATCATGGGATGGGACTGGCGTTTGTATGCTTCAATGATTTACCAGGAGTCACGTTTTAATCCTAACGTTAAATCATGGGCTGGTGCATTTGGTATTGCACAGTTAATGCCTGAGACAGCAGTTAGATACAATGTTACTATCGAATCGCCCGTGACTTCTCAATTATGGGCATCTGCAAAATTCATCAAATGGTTGGATTTAAAATTAAAGGACAAAGTTGCCGATGAGGAAGAACGCGTAAAATTTATTTTAGGTGCATACAATGTAGGATTAGGACATATACTTGATGCCAGGCAATTAGCAAAAAAATATGGCAAAAACCCGAGAATATGGGATGAAAATGTAGCCTTTTTTCTTTTGAATAAATCAAAACCTGCTTTTTATAAAGACCCCGTGGTACGTTATGGATATTGTAGAGGAGAAGAGCCTTATAATTATGTAAAAGAAATTTTAAAACGATTTGATCATTATAAAAATATAATAGAAGAACAGAAAGAGCAGGCAGAATAAGTTCCGGTATATTCAAAAGTAAAACCCTCTACTTTAAACATGTTGTATAAGTTCACCATAAATGTAATAATACACTATTTAATCAACGTGTATTTAAATCCCAATTTAAGTCCAAATGTACTGAACGGGTAATATTTTTTTAATTCTTTCCGGGGTTTTGAATCAAGAGGGCTATTTTCTTCATCATAAGAATAATGATCTACAAATTCTATTTCCTTTTCATGTCGTGTCATATCAGGCAATCTATTCTTGCCATCTATATTATGTTTTATTAATTCCCCTTTAGAGGGTGCATACGAAACATTTACTGTATTCAATTCTCCAAAAACAGACAATTTTTCAGGCAAGAGTATCACATTTACCCCCAGGCTAGCATCAATTCCCAAAGACAACCCGCCAGTATATTCCCATACCTTGTGTTCCTCAAAAAAAGATGACTCAATATGATGTTTAATCACACCATGTACTGCAATTAATCCGAATTTAGCATATATATCTACTCCCTTAAATTCTGTTTCCAAAATAAATGAAGCCGTGTATCCAAATAAATGAACATAAAAATAATCTTCTCTTATATTATGAAAACAACTACATATTATTGTATCATCCTCCTCCTGACAAATTTCTGTTTGTTGATCAGTATCAGGAAGACAATCACTAAAAAAACTTACAACCCCTACCTCAACACCTATATTTTCAGAAAACATATTCCCAAAAGATACACCTATATTAAACCCTTGTCCTAATGAAATGCTTCTTTGATTATAACTATATTCTTCATCACAATAATTATAATCATAAAACTCTTCAAAATCTTGTTTACTGATACCAAACCCAAATCCTACATCTATGTCGGTATAAAGTTTCTGGGAACATAAAATTGTTATATTACACCAAGTGAAGATAAAAAATAAAAAGGCATTTCGTTTTTTCATTTTGTTTAACATTTATTATTATGTTTTACTTTTCAATTAACAAATATATTAAATTATTTAACATCTATAGACTCATTACTCAAACCTGCTGATGATATTAGTGAATTAAAAAAACCACGACAGGCATTATCCATCGTGGCTTCGCGTTTAATAATGTTATATTAAATATTCAATCTTCCATGTTTTTTTGCATAAACTGGACGCGTTCGAATGCAGCAGTGTTGGCCTTGTTTTTGGACAGTTTGCCCTGGAATTGGCCGACTGAACCATAATTGTTTTCATTCACCCATTGTTCCAGTCCGCTGAGTATTTCTTTAATGTAGGCAAGTCCGTTGTTATAAAGCGTAGAGCACACCATGGTAGCAGAAGCACCGGATAACAATTGTTTGATCACACCCGTGTGGTCATGTATCCCGGTACTGGCAGCCAAGTCACACCCGATGTTATGTCCTGAAAGTATGCCTACCCATCTTAATGAACTTGAGATTTCATTAGGGCTGCTTAAATATTGATCAGCTACCACGCGTTCTTTTTCAATGTCGACATTAGGCCGGAATTCACGGTTAAACAATACCAGCCCTTCTGCCCCCGCTTTTTGAAGTGCATTGGCCAATTTAATCAGGTTAGTATATGATTTGCCCAATTTAACAGCTACCGGGATGCTACAATTCTTTTTCACATTTTCCACCAATTCTACAATAATGCCTTCAATCAACCTGCAATCCAGGTCAACATCCTCCGGGATCAACGTGGAAACATTCAACTCTATTGCATCTGCACCGGCTTCTTCAATTTGTTTAGCAAATTGAATCCACTCTTTGCTATGAATACAATTTACACTGGCAATAACAGGAATGGAAACTGAAGTTTTAGCTTGTTTGATCATTTCCAGGTACTGTTTCACCCCTCGCGGCTTCGAGATATTTTTAACAAATTCTGCAGCATCAGGATACCAAAAATACATGTCATTGGGTTGTATTTTAGCATCAATGTCTGCCAGTATTTGTTCTTCAAAAATAGATTTAAGCACCACGGCACCGGCTCCATATTCTTCAATTTTTTTAATGTTATTAATATCATCGGTAAGGCCTGAAGCACTCACGATTAAGGGGTTTTTTAATGATAATCCTAAATAATTCGTTTTTAAGTCCATGGTTCTATTCTGTTTTGGTTTATACTTTTTTTTCACCGTTCATCCACGGAACTTTTTAATGTTGCTTCATGAAAAAGTTCCGGTTTGTATATGGCTTGTTTAATAAATGCTACAGCTTTATCTAAATTCTCAGATGCTTTGGAAGTCATCTCTTTCTGAAACTCCCATTCATATCCTTTTATATGAACAAGGTATGATTTAGGATCCTTATTATAAATTTTTTGAGTCAGATCGAGCAAAAATCCGGGCGACACGGAATGCATTGTAAATTCGGCTTTCGAAGACGGTTTGACCCGTGTACATATAAATCCATCAACATCTTCTTCGAGCGAAGCATCCACGAAAACTACAATGTCCTTATCCTGCATCTCTGCCGAATCTTCAATGTTTAATTGATAATTTGCATCAAGTGAAAGATTAGGAATCCCAATTGTTTGTTTCCATTCTTCCAGTTTGTTAATTACTTCCACTCCCGCTCCATCGTCTTGTCTCCCGGGATTTCCATATCCATATACAAGAATCTTATGGTCCATTATTCAATTGTTTAAAGTTATTATATCAATAATTATGCCAATAAAAAAAGCCCTGCCAACGAATGAACAGGGCTTTTTCTATAATATTTATTCACTTACAAAGACTTTTTATTATCTATCAAATTATTGTTTTGATCGTAAAGCGAAATCTCCAGTGGCATTTTGCCCAGCGCGTGTGTCGCGCAGCTCAAACACGGATCATAAGCCCTGATGGCGACTTCCACGGCATTCATCATGGGTTCTGTAATTTCGTTTTGCCCGTTCATTTGAGCTTTGGCTACATATTCCACGGAATTATTCATGGGC
>CAYPTK010000003.1:6993-7753 GCA_964413555.1 uncultured Bacteroidales bacterium
GGCCATGGTGATCTGGTCATTTTCATTGATCTTATAATGGTGGAACAATGTTCCTCTTGGAGCTTCAATTAATCCAACACCTTCATTTGCTTTTTGTCCTTTTGTTACAAGGTCATCTTTTTGAAGGTCAGGGTCTTCAAGTAACTGCTTGATAACTTCAGCAGAGTGTAATGTTTCAATCAGTCGTGCCCAATGCATGTGCAGACACATGTTATTTGGTTTTCCATTCGTATAAGCCTTATATATTTCGAATTCTTTTTGGGCTTTAGGTGTAGGAATAAAGTCACACGTGTTTAACCTGGCTAACGGGCCAACACGGTACCATCCTTTTTCAGCACCTAATTCTCGCATGAATGGAAATTTCATATATGACCATGATCTTACTTCCTCCGCGATATAGTCATAATAATTTTGATAATCAACATCATTGATAATCTTGTTTCCTTCATGGTCAACTGAACGAATGACACCATGGTAGAGATCCAACGCGCCGTCTTCTCTGACAAGGCTTAAATGGCTTGAAGGGAATTTTGCAAAATTATCCACAACATCTTTATTCTTGCCATGATAATCTTTAAATAAATCCAATGCTGCTTGTGACCATTCGATCATTTTGTCTGCATTAAAATCTTCTGTACCTTTTAACAGGCTGTCACGTTCTTCAATGGATAAGTTTTTATTGATTCCGCCAGGGATGGCTCCTGTACCATGAATCTTTTTACCCGCTGTCACTTTGATGACTTCTTGTCCGAATTTCCGC
>CAYPTK010000003.1:7763-32240 GCA_964413555.1 uncultured Bacteroidales bacterium
TCCGCATCATCACACCTTGTACAGCCAGGTTCGTGAATTCAGGTGTTTTGGCTAAACCTATGACATTCCTGATGGCCGGATCAGCATCAATTCCCAATAAGAAATCGGGAGCTGACAGATGGAAAAAATGTAATGCATGAGACTGGAACATTTGCCCGTAATGCATCAATCTTCTCATTTTTTCACCGGTAGGTGTTAATCCGTTGCCTGTTCCTGCACCAACGATTACGTCTAATGCTTTTGCAGCAGCAAGGTGGTGGCTTACAGGGCATATTCCGCAGAGTCGTTGAACGAGTACAGGCATTTCCCAGTACGGACGTCCTTGTACAAAACGTTCAAACCCACGAAACTCTACAATATGTAAGCGACTTTGTTGTACCTGATTGTTGTCGTCTAAATGTATTGTTACCTTCCCATGTCCTTCAACACGGGTTACAGGTTCTATAGTTATCTTTTTTGACATTTTTCTTCTAAATATTTTGATTAATCAAATTTAAATACTTCATAAGGCAATTTCAATTCATCACCTGTTACTAAGGCAACCAATGCCTCCCATATTAAATCTGCCCTGGGTGGACAACCTGGCAGATGATAGTCAATCTTAACCACTTCATGACATGGATATACTTTGTCTAATAAAGTAGGTATTTCTTCATCATTCGGGATTACCTGGTTTGGATTTGATTCTTTATCCTGTACTGTCGGGCAGTTTAAATATGCTTCCTGCAGACATTCTTTTACAGGTAACCCGTTACGTATAGCTGGAAGGCCTCCCATAATTGCACACTCACCAACAGAGATAAGAATTTTACAATTTTTACGGAAGTCCTTTAATACATGTACATTTTCATCATTACAGCATCCACCTTCTATCAATCCGATATCACATTTTCGTGTGAATTTTTTGATATCATCGACAGGTGATTTATTAAAATCTACCAATTCAACCAATTTCAGGATTCGCTCGTCAATGTCTAAAAAAGACATGTGACAACCAAAACCACCTGCTAATGATGTGGTAGCTACAACTGGTTTACTCATTGTTAATTCCTCCGGTTTAATATTTATTGTACTTTTATATTACTGCCTATGGCTTCATTGTCATACTTCCGTTTGCCGATTGGTTCATCATATCCCTTTTCTTTTTTCAATAATGCACCTACAGGACAAATATCCATGGCTTGTTGAGCTATTTCATCCGTGATTTTTTCAGACAATTCAGGATCAATATTGATCTCTACTTCATGCCCCCGTTTTTTAAACGCGAAATAGCTTCTTCCATTTTCGTCTTTAATGGCACGAATACAACGTTTACAAAGGATACACCTGTTATGGTCTTTAATGAGTTTCGGGTTGGAACCGTCAACGTCTCTCACGGGATAAAAATAATTGAATCGTGGGGAGGTCATTCTGAATTTATATGCAATGGCCTGCAATTCACATCTTCCACTTTTTTCACAAGAAGGACAAAGGTGATTGCCTTCCACGAATAACATTTCAACAATCTCTTTTCTCAATTCTTCAATTTCCGGGATATCATTTTCGATTTCCATATTTGCAGTCACAGGTGTTGTGCATGATGTCATCAACCTGCCATTGACTTTCACGGTGCAAATCCTGCACGCGCCTTTAGGCTTCAATCCTTCAATATTACATAATGTAGGAATGTATATATCATTTTCACGGGCAGCGTCAACAATATATGTCCCCTCTTTTGCCATGCACTCTTTGCCGTCAATCGTGAATTTTACTAAATTACTCATAGATATTGCTTTATATAATTAATAATATGCTATAGTTACTATTTATGCTTCCACGTTTCTGCCGGAAGCTTCACTTGCATCTTTAATAGCTGCATGAAGATCAAAACCGGTATCATATGTTTTGTCTGTTTGCAGTCTTTCATAATACAAGTGTGGGAAATTTTTAATACTGGACACTACAGGATTTCCTGCTGTCTGACCCAATCCACATCTGCTGGCAAGCAATGATTTTGCCCATTCCTTCATATCTTCCAGGTCTTGTTTCACACCGTGCCCTTTGAGGATTTTATCAACCTTGCCTAACAAGATGATAGGCATGATGCGGCATGTAGAACAAGAACCACATGATTCGTCAATAAAGAATTCGGTGAAATTGGTGACCACATCTTTTATCAGGTCGCGTTTTTTATTAAAAATCATCATGGAACCACCTGTTGCAAGGTCTGCATAACACAATACCCTGTCAAATTCAACCGGGGCTACCAATGACCCGGATGGGCCTCCTACCTGTACTGCCTGGGTATCTTCAGCGCCTACCATTTTTAAAATGTCGCTCACGCTAAAACCCCATTCTACTTCATATACACCCGGGTACCTGCAATCCCCGGAAACACTCAATACTTTGGTTCCGGTAGAATCATTTGTTCCCAGAGACTTATACCAGTCTGCTCCTTTTAATAATACTTTCACGGCAGAACAGAATGTCTCTACATTGTTTACAGCAGTTGGTTTATCGAGGTATCCTTTTTCTACCGGGAAAGGTGGCCTGTCTCTTGGCTCACCGCGTTTTCCTTCAGCAGATTCGATGAGCGCTGACTCTTCGCCGCATATATAGGCACCTGCACCAAACTGGATACGGATGTCAAAATCAAATCCGTTTACTCCGCCGATATTCTTTCCTAAATATCCTTTATCTCTTGCTTCCTGTAATTTATTTTCAAGAAATGTTTCGAGATATTTATATTCATATCTAAGGTATAAAACACCTTCTGTCGCACCCACGGCATACCCGGCAAGGGCCATTCCTTCGATCAGGAGCATTGGCCTTTCGGTTAAGATCACCCTGTCTTTGAATGTTCCGGGTTCGCCTTCGTCAGCATTACAGAAAATATATTTTGGTTCGCCCTGGGCTTTGCGGCATAATTCCCATTTTAATCCTGTAGGGAAACCTGCACCGCCACGTCCTCTGATCGAGGAGGCTTTCATTTCGTCAATCACTTGTTCGGGAGACATAGAAGCTAACTTCTGTATGGCATCGCCCGGTGTATAGTTGGGGTCTAAAACAGGTCCGATTTTACGGATATTGTTCCGTACAATGGCTTTGATGTCGTTAGAACTGTTATTGCCATCGCCATAGCCTTCCCTGTACATTTCTGAAACATCTTTGCCTGCTCTCATGTCTTCAACGATTTCCTGCACCCTGAACGGGGTGAGATTCGGGAAAACTTGCCCATTAATCAATGCAGCAGGTTCCTGATCACTCATCCCGATACATGGAGTATCGAATAATCCAATCAGGCCATCTTTAGACACACTGTTAAACTTGCATTCGGCTTCTTCCTCAAATGCCTTAGCTACTTCGTCCCTGCCCATCATATTGGCTACTACACTATTGTTTAAATACACGGTATATTTGCCGGTGGGTTTATCTGAAAAGAAATGATAAAATGACATTGTTTGTTCTACATCCGCTCTTGATAAGCCTGTTTCATTTGATATTAATTCAATGGCTTCATCGGATATATAACCAACTTCATCCTGGATGTTAATAAGGATATCCATAAGTCTTGTTTCATCCTTATTAAATCGATCTATAATGGATTGCACCTGTTTTTCCATAATCAACTAATAATTTTTAAATTGTTATTTTTTTCACAATGCAATATTAACAAAAAATATTGAAAAGGGAAAAGAATTTTTGCTTTTTAATTTGGGTCTTACTTTTGATTAATCTGCCTGAACGTGAACCAATTACGTGATAAGTCAAAAAAAATTGTGAATTTTTTCACAAAAATATATGATTATATTGAATTTTGATATATATTTGTGAAACATTTCACAGTGTTATTCGTTTAACAATAAAAACAATATATATGGACAAAACAAAAAAAATATTAGCAAACTACCCCGGCCAGGGCAGGGACAAGCTGATACCCATCCTGCAGGATATTCAGGAAGCACAAGGGTACCTGTCAGAAGAGTCGATCGCGGAAGTGGCAACACACCTGCACCTGCCCACGAGTAAAATATTTGGGGTGGCAACCTTTTATAACCAGTTCCGCTTTGAACCCAAAGGAAAATATCACATCCAGGTATGCAGGGGCACGGCCTGTCATGTATCCGGTTCATCAGAAGTGCTTGAAGAGCTAAAAAAAGTACTGAAAATAGATGCTGACCAAACAACCAAAGACGGCCTCTTTAGCCTGGAAGTTGTAGCTTGTATCGGGGCATGTGGATTGGCACCCGTTATCGCTGTCAATGAAAAATTTCACGCGAAAGTCTCTCAAGATAATGTAAATGACATTATAGATAACTATCGAAGTAAGGAGGAACAAGAAAATGGCTGAAACAACAACGATAAAACATGGAACCAGAAAAGATCAACATCATCTTTTGACACGAGCAGATCAGGAGAAAACCGCCCTGCTTAAGCGAGAAACGGTGAACAAACCGGTGATCTATATCGGATCGGGCACGTGCGGATTAGGCGCTGGTGCATATGAAACCATGGAAGTAATAAATGAATACATTAAAGAAAAGAATATTGATGCGGAGGTTGTAGAAGTAGGATGCATTGGTTTCTGTGCCATGGAGCCAATTGTCGACATTCAGCTCCCGGGGAAAGCACGGGTTTCTTTTGGGAATGTAAAACACGACAATGTTACAACCATTCTTGATGATGCATGGAATGATATGATCAATAAAGATCACGTGCTGTTCCAGTTTGCTGATAACAAAAATGAACCATGGAATCAGGTGCCTTTATTTAAAGACCACCCGTTTTTCAAAAAACAATTACGCTGGGTTCTGAATAATTGCGGGCTGATGGACCCCAAGAGCATAGATGAATACATTGCCAGGGGAGGATATAAAGCATATTTAACCATGCTCGAGGATAAAACTCCTGCTGAGATTATTGACATGATAACAGAAAGTGGACTCCGGGGACGAGGCGGGGGAGGTTTTCCTGCCGGCAAAAAATGGCGGTTTGCCCGTGATGCATCCAGCGAACAAAAATATTTGATATGCAATGCTGACGAAGGCGACCCGGGTGCTTTTATGGACAGGGCCGTGATTGAAGGCGACCCGCATAAATTGGTAGAAGGATTGGCCATCGCGGCTTACGCAATTGGTGCTTCTAAAGCTTATGTATATATCAGGGCCGAGTATCCTCATGCCATTGCACGTTTGAAAAAAGCAATACAAGACGCCAAAGACTATCATTTACTGGGTGAAGATATACACCACAGCGGGTTCAATCTCGACATTATCATAAAAAAAGGAGCCGGTGCCTTTGTATGTGGCGAAGAAACCGCCCTTATCCATAGCATCGAAGGGAAACGGGGTATGCCACGGCCACGCCCCCCCTACCCTGCCGTAGAAGGTTTATTCGGGAAACCGACTGTCATCAATAATGTAGAAACACTGGCCAACGTGCCAAACATCATTAAAAATGGTGCAGATGCATTCAACAAGGTGGGTACGGAATCCTCAAAAGGGACAAAGGTTTTTGCCTTATCCGGAAAAATAAAGTATACCGGGTTGGTAGAGGTTCCCATGGGTACATCTGTACGCGATATAGTATACAACATTGGTGGTGGTATACCAAACAATAAAAAATTCAAATCCGTTCAAATCGGGGGTCCGTCCGGCGGTTGCATTGTAGAACAAAATCTTAACATTCCTGTTGATTATGAATCGCTCAAGACTGTTGGTGCCATGATGGGATCAGGTGGATTCGTGGTCATGGACGAGGGAACATGCATGGTGGATGTGGCGAAATTCTTCATGGATTTTATCCAACGAGAAAGCTGTGGTAAATGTATCCCTTGTAGAGAGGGAACCCGCAAAATGCTGGAAATCCTCGAAAGCCTTACATCCAAACCCAGGGGAAAAAATGAAGCATTAGACAGGTTTAAAGGAGTTATTATGCTTGAAAAACTGGCCCCCGTAATCCAGGAGACTTCGTTATGCGGCCTCGGACAAACAGCTCCCAACCCGGTAATAAGCACCTTAACCTGGTTCAGGGACGAATACGAACAACACGTGTTTGACAGGGAATGTCCGGCAAAAGTGTGCCAGGATATGAAAACATTTAAAATAGACGTTGAAAAATGCACCGGTTGTGGATTATGTGCCAGAAAATGCCCGACAGACGCCATCATTGGTTCTAAAAAGGCACCACACTTCATTGTTGATGAGAAATGCATTGCTTGCGGCACATGTGCCAATGTATGCAAGTTTGATGCAATTATGGTCGAATAAAAATAAATATATATATCATGGCAATACAATTAGAAATAAATAACACGCGTGTGAATGCAAAAAAAGGAGAAACCATCCTGGAGGTAGCCCGGAAAATGGGAATCAACATCCCGACCCTGTGTCACATTGATGGTTTACTCCCTACAGGTTCATGCAGAATGTGTGTTGTAGAAGTAGAAGGATTTAATAACCTGGTTACATCCTGTTCTTTCCCGGTAAGTGACGGGATGAAGGTTTTTACACATTCTTATAAAGTTGTGGAAGCCCGGAAAACCATTGTAGAATTACTGCTGGCCAACCATCCTGATGATTGCCTTTACTGTGAACGAAACAGGAACTGTGAACTACAAGGATTAGCAGAGCAACTGAATATCACGGAGCGAAGGCTTACTCCACAAGCTAAAAATGATTTCCATGTAGACCAGGCCAGTACCAGTATTGTAAGAGATCCTGATAAGTGTATCTTATGCGGGCGTTGTGTAAGGGTATGCGAAGAGATTGAAGCCGTATCGGCCATTGACTTCATTAACAGGGGGAGTAATACCTTTATCGGCACTGCTTATAATAAAGGAATGAATGTATCAAGTTGTGTAAACTGCGGACAGTGTATCCAGGTATGCCCAACCGGTGCACTCATACCTAAAAGTGACATTGAACGGGTTAAAGATGCATTGCACGACCCGGAAATCACGGTAGTAGTACAACATGCCCCGGCTGTATCAGTAACACTAGGCGAAGAATTTAATATTAAACCGGGAAAAGATGTCGCGGGCATTATGCATGCCGCGTTCAGAAGGATGGGATTCAACCACGTGTTTGATACCTCATTTTCTGCAGATTTAACCATCATGGAAGAAGCCAATGAATTACTCGACAGGATTAATAATGGAGGTACATTGCCCTTATTTACAAGCTGTTGCCCTGCATGGATTAAATATGTAGAGGAATTTTATCCTGAAATGATTGAACATGTCTCTTCCTGCAAATCGCCACAGCAAATGCTTGGAGCCATTGTTAAAAATTATTTTACAGGAGCAGCAGGAATCCCAAAGGAAAAAATGTTCCACGTGTCTATCATGCCATGTACTGCTAAAAAGTTTGAAGCCAGCAGGCAGGAAATGATTAGTAAAGGTGTTGCAGATGTAGACGCCGTGCTGACCACTCGCGAGTTGGCCGCGTTGATAAAACTCTATAATATTGATATCCAAAGCCTTGCTCCCGAGTCAGCAGATTCTCCCCTGGGAATGAGAAGTACAGCTGGTAAAATATTCGGCGCGTCTGGCGGTGTAATGGAAGCTGCTTTACGGACAGCATATTACAGTATAACAGGAAAAGATAAAGAAGACCTCGCGTTTAAAGAAGCAAGAGGATTAAAAGGCAGAAAAGAAGCCAAGTTAAATATCAATGGTATTGAACTGGGTGTAGCCGTGGTGAGTGGGCTTAAGAATGCCGAGAAATTACTGGAAGAGATTAAAGCAGGGAGAAATGACATTCATTTTATCGAGGTTATGGCATGCCCGGGCGGATGCATAAACGGGGGCGGACAACCTCTTTCTACCGACCAGGAGACCTTGAAAGCCAGGATCAAATGCTTGTATGACCTTGACAAAAATGAAGCATTGAATACATCTCACGGCAATCCCGAGGTCAAAGAACTCTATGAAAAATACCTTGGCACCCCATTGGGAAAACGAAGCCATGATTTGCTTCATACAACTTACAGAAAACGGAACAAAGAGGTATTAATTTAATCATTCTATAAAAATTAAAATTATGGACGCGATCAATATAACCATATTATTAGCAGATGATGATCAGGATTTTCTGTATCAGACAAAACTAAAGGTTGAAAACATGGGGTTTAATACTGTTACTGCAAGCAGCCAGAAAGAAGCTGAAAAGCTCCTTGAAAACATTAAACCCGACCTGGCCATCTTTGATTTGATGATGGAAAATGAAGACAGCGGTTTCATCTTAAGTTACCGGATTAAAAAAAAATACCCGGATGTTCCGGTTATCCTGGCAACAGCCGTGAAATCACAGACCGGGAGAAACTTCGGGTTAACATCCGAAGCTGAAAAAAGGTGGATCAAAGCAGACCGCTATCTTGACAAAGATATACGCCCCGACCAACTGGAAAGGGAGATTAAAGCTTTACTAAAATTATAAATTAAACGAAAACATTAAAAAAACATGGACAATAAGATAAAAAACCGGCAATTGGTATTCACGGTGAAAGGCCGTTGCAGGGTATGCTATACTTGTGTAAGGGAATGTCCATGTAAAGCGATCCGGATTGTGAATGGGCAGGCAGAAGTGATGAACGAGCGTTGCATAGGATGTGGGAATTGTGTGAATGTTTGCAGCCAGGGAGCAAAAGTTTTTTTAAACACGGTTGATGCTGTAAACGAGATGCTTCGTTCGGATAAAAAAGTAGCCGCCACTGTAGCGCCCAGTTTTCCTGCTGAATTTGTAGAATTCAATAATTACAAAACATTTGTAGGAATGATGAGGGAATTGGGTTTTGATTACGTGACCGAGGTTGGTTTTGGTGCAGACCTGGTGGCCAGGAAGTATAAAGAGATCTTTGCCGATAAACAACATGAACCCATCATTACAGGTGACTGTCCTACCATCGTGAATTATATCGGGAAATACCATCCCGAGCTGGTTGGACAGGTCTCCCGGATCGCTTCTCCCATGGTGGCTATGACAAGAGTCATCAAGAAAAAATATGGAGATAACACCCGCGTGGTCTTTATCGGGCCCTGCTTCTCAAAAAAAGCTGAATCAGATGAAGTAGATGAAGTCCTTACTTTTAGGGAATTAAGGGACATGTTTGAAGCCAGGCAAATAAACCCGGCAAACGTGAAGCCAACTGATTTTGACCCGCCTGTTGCCGGACGTGGCGCCATATTTCCAATCAGCAGGGGGTTGCTGCAGGCAATTGAAATGCCAGACAACCTGTTTGACGGCAACGTGATTGTATCCGAAAACAAACCCAACTTCCAGGAGGCACTTAAAGAATTTGAATCCGGGGACGTGGCAAACCAACACCTGGAATTACTTGCATGTGGAGGATGCATCATGGGACCCGGCACAACAAAAAACGGCAAAAAATATTCACGCAGGAAAGCTGTAAGAAACTACGTGATTGAAAAGCTGAAAAACTTTGATGAAAAAGCATGGAAAAACCATGTTCATACATTTGCACAACTGGACTTTAGCGAACATCATGAAGCAAGGGACCAACGGCTGGATTCTCCTCAACCCGAAAAGATCATTGAAATTCTGACCAAAATGGGGAAAGCAAATCCTGAAGATTATCTTGACTGCGGAGCCTGTGGGTATGGTACCTGTTGGGATCATGCCGTGGCCATTTATAAAGGGATTGCAGAAAACGAGATGTGTCTTCCTTATTCAATTGAACGCCTGCACAGGTATAATGAAAAACTGGAAAAATCAAATAAAGAGCTTGCCTCAATGCAACGTACTCTCAAAGAAAAAGAGAAGCTTGCAGGAATGGGACAATTATCAGCCGGGATTGCTCACGAGTTGAATAACCCGATAGGTGTGATCATCATGTATAGCAACCTGCTGTTGGAAGACTGTCCAAAAGACTCTCAATTGCGGGAAGACATCGAGCAAATTGTAGAACAAGCGGGCAGATGCCGGAAAATAGTAAGCGGCCTGTTAAGTTTTTCAAGGAAAGACCAGGTGAATTATACAGCAGTAAACGCGGTTGAGCTGGTGAAACGAAGCATGCATTCATTGATGATACCTAAAAACATAAATATAGAGTTGAATTCTGAACTGGATAACCCCATCATCATGGTGGATGAAGAACAAATGACACAGGTATTCAATAATCTCACTAAAAATGCATTTGAAGCCATGCCTGACGGAGGAGTTATCAAGATTAAAATATATGAAAAAGTAAACAATTTATATTTTACCATAGAAGACAATGGAAAAGGGATTGAAGAAGAATTCGTGAACCAGATCTTTGAACCATTTTTCACGACTAAAGACACGGGCAAGGGTACAGGCCTGGGATTGCCGACAATTTACGGGATCATAAAAATGCATAAAGGCAAGATCAATGTAACATCTAATGCTGATCCGGAGAAAGGCTCTACAGGTACCCGGTTTGAAATAAGGATACCAAGAATCTTTCAAAATTGACACCCGGCATTTGGTTGTTGGCCAAAGCGTGAAGATCGTGGCGCGTGTATGTAATTTTTTCGTGGTAAAAAATCTTGAGGCATTAAGAATAAAATAACAGGAAAATGAAAACAATAAAAATACTGGTAATAGATGATGAACAGGGAATTTGTAATGGGATTAAACGAACATTGCAAAATTATACCCTGCGATTTCCTTTTATGGAAGAAGACATCAACTTTTCCATTAAAACAGCACAAACTGGTGAAGACGGTTTGGCAATTATGGAAAAGGAATTGCCTGATATTGTTTTACTGGATAATAAATTGCCCGGTATACAGGGCATTGATGTATTAGATAAAATTTCGAGCAAAGAATATGACTGCAAAGTAGCTATGATTACAGCATATCCTTCGCTTGAAATAGCCGTGGAAGCCACGGACGAAGGGGCTGCCGATTTTATCCACAAACCTTTTACACCACAGGAGCTTCGTGCTTCAATCACGACCATTACAAAACAATTGTATTTAAATCGTATTACTGAACAAATCAAAAAAGAGGGGCGGCAGACCCGTTTTCAGTTTATGTCCGTTCTGTCGCACGAGCTTAAATCCCCGTTGAATGCCATTCTCGGGTATCTTGAAATGATGAAAGACAAGCAACTTGGAGAACAGCTGGACGATTACAATCATGTGATTGACCGTTCGATTGCCCGTGCTAATGGCATGAAAGCACTTATCATGGATCTTCTTGACCTGACCAAAATACAAACACGCGTCAAAGAAAAAGAAGTAAAAAATGTATTGCTGAATGAAATTGCATCCTTTGCTATAGATTCTGTCAGGCCTCTTGCCATTCAAAAAGACGTGGAAGTAAAGTTGCATGCTGAAAAGGATTTTTCATTCATTGCCAATCCGGAAGACATGGAGATGATTTTTAACAACCTGATATCGAACGCGGTGAAATACAATAAAGAAAATGGAACCGTGGACTGCTATATCAATGAAGAAAAAGGTTGTATTAAAATTATTGTAGAAGATACCGGGATCGGGATGTCCGAGGATGATAAACACAAGCTGTTTAAAGAATTCGTGAGAATCAAAAATGAAAACACGAAACATATCTCGGGCAGTGGACTCGGGTTATCCATTGCAAAAAAAATAACTGACATGTATCACGGGGACATAGACGTGGAAAGTGAAAAAAATAAAGGAAGCAAATTTACTGTCACGTTATCTAAAAACAATCATTAAAGATCGCGAACTCATTTTATAAACCTTAAAATAAATCGTCATGGAAACTAAAAAAATTCTTATTATCGAGGATGACCTGGATGTGCTCAATGTTTATCAAGCAGCGCTTGAAAAAGAAAACTTCCAGGTAGAAACAGCAAACAATAAAGAAGACGGCATGCAAAAAGCCAAAGCCATCAAACCCGACCTCTTTATTTTGGATGTAATGCTCACAACCCATTACGAAGGGTTTGAGATAGCTCAGGAACTCAATAAAGACCCTGAATTTAAAGACGTGCCTAAACTAATCCAAACATCTGTTGATGTATTGACTACAACAGACGGACAAAAAGAAAGCATACAGGACATGGCCAGGGAATTCAGGAAAGACCCACAATTTAAAGAGTTGAATGTATTATTAATCAGAAATACTGCAAATGGGCTACAAGGCGTTGATTATATGGACGACAACGGTGTATCTCATTATTTTGAAGTGGAAGGGTTCCTGAAAAAACCAGTCACTGCCAAAGTGTTGATACCGGAAGTAAATAAAGTACTGAAAAGCTAAAAGCAAATAGAGAGAACAGAGCTAAGAACAAAAACCGTGGTGCTCAGTTTGGTTAAGAATGGGGTTTAAACTGAGCCCTTAGCTCCCAGTTCGCGGCCCCTTGCAGTTTATAATTATAGTGCTTTCATAGCATAAAACAATAAGGAGGAGTTATGAGAATAACAAACCATACATCCGTGAAAGAATGGACTGATCAGGTTATAAAACAGGATCAAATTGATAAATACCTGGTTAATGGCAATGATTTTATTGATGAACAAGCCATTCAAAGAGATCTGTCACAAAACAGGGACCCGGAAAAATCCCGGATCAGGGAGATATTACAAAAATCATTGCAAATAGAACGGCTAACGCCATCTGAAACAGCTGCTTTAATACATGTAAAAGACGAAGAGCTGTGGCAGGAGATGTATGAAACCGGGTTGAAAGTGAAGCAAAAAGTGTATGACAACAGGATCGTTTTTTTTGCTCCTCTTTATTGTGGTAACTATTGCGTGAATAACTGCAGTTATTGCGGTTTCAGGAGCTCAAATAAGGTAGAATGCAGAAAAGTCTTATCACCCGATGAAATTGTACAGGAAACCGAAGCCGTGATTGCCGAAGGCCACAAGCGCGTGATTGCTGTTTATGGCGAACACCCGTATTCGAATATTGATTATATGGTAGGCTCACTCGAAGCCATTTACAGTGCACGAAAAAAAGCTCCTCACGGGCCCGGCACCGGCAATATCCGGAGGATCAATGTAAATGCACCGCCCATGTCTGTTGAAGATCTTAAAAGGCTACATGAAACCGGCATTGGCACGTACCAGGTGTTCCAGGAAACATACCACCGTCCAACATATAAACATCTCCATACAGCAGGCCCGAAAGCACATTTTCAATGGCGGTTGTATGCCATGCACCGGGCCATGGAAGCAGGCATAGACGACATGGGTATCGGGGCCTTGTTTGGATTGCACGATTGGAGATACGAAGTGATGGGATTATTATATCATGCTATTGACCTGGAACGTCAATTCGGAATTGGCCCGCATACCATCTCATTTCCACGACTGACCCCTGCAAGCAACTCCGATGTAAGCATCAACTCAAAATACAAAGTATCGGACGAAGACTTTAAAAAACTGGTGACCATTATCCGGCTGGCTGTCCCGTATACCGGTTTGATCATTACTGCCAGGGAACGCCCGGAACTCAGGATGGATGTAATTGACGTGGGATGCACCCAAACTGATGCATCCACTAAAATTGGTATTGGAGGATATACAGAAGCATTGAAACTCGCGGATCAGAACCAAGACAAACCATTGGAACAGGTGAGTGAAAAACAACAATTCATGCTGGGTGATACCCGGAACATGGATGAAGTGGTTAGAGAACTGGCATATAAAAATATGATCACCTCATTTTGCACGGCTGGTTACCGGTGTGGCAGAACCGGGGACAAAATCATGGGACTACTAAAAGGCTGCGTGGAAGGAAAATTCTGTAAACTGAATGCCGTGTTAACATTTCGCGAGTATTTAGACGATTATGCATCCGAAGCAACCAAAACCATTGGTGAACAATTGATTCAACAAGAGATTAAAGAAATTGAACAAATGCCCTTTTTCAAAGAAAATAAACTGCTGGACATCTTTAAAGAGCAGTATCAAAAAATTCTTGCCGGGGAACGTGACCTGTACCTATAGTGTCTTGTCACGCCTGATATAACGCCCCAAGGTTCGTTCTTATTCGTTTTTTCTTCATGAAAAATTCAAATAATTACGTCAACTTAACCGTCATTTCAAGCATGACAAAACACTAGAAAAAAATAGCTGTAGATAATGGAAATTATCTTTTGTTGGTGAATATTTTTGATAAAACAGCCAAAAAAAATACTTATCTAACATGTTACTGTTGTTTATGAATTTAAAATTTATTGAATGAAAAAAATGTCCCTTACACATATAATTGATTTATTGAACGCTCGCGGAGACAAACAAAAAGACCTCCATGCCATGGCTTTTACCGTGCGGGACAAGGTACTTTCGAACCATGTATATTTAAGGGGGTTGATAGAGTTTTCAAATGTATGTAAAAATGATTGTCATTATTGCGGCATCCGCAAATCGAACAGTGAAGCAGGACGTTATACCATGTCGAAAGAAGAGATCATGCAGGCGGTTGAAATATCACACAGAGAAGACTATGGCTCGATCGTACTGCAATCAGGTGAGCGTAATGATCCTCCCTTTATTGATTTCGTGGAAGATATTGTACAAACAATTAAACAATATTATCCACACCTGGGGATTACGTTATGTGTTGGGGAACAAAGCAAAGAAACTTACAAACGTTTTTTTGACGCGGGAGCGCACCGATACCTGTTGCGGATTGAATCTTCAGACCCTGAGTTTTACGCGAAACTTCATCCGGCTGAGATGTGCTTCAATCATCGCGAACAATGTCTTAGATGGATACGTGAAACGGGCTTCCAAACCGGGACAGGCGTACTTATTGGAGCGCCTTTTCAAACCCTGGAACATTTAGCCGGTGACTTGCTTTTTATGAAACAGATGGATATTGACATGGTGGGCATGGGGCCTTACATTCCGCACCAAAACACGCCCCTGGATGTAGGAGAATACAATCAAAACGAGGCATACAACCTGGGCTTGAACATGATCGCTGTACTCCGGCTCATGATGCCCAATATCAATATTGCCTCTACCACTGCCCTTGAAACGCTCCATCCCGGGGGTAAAGAAGCCGGCCTTATGGCTGGTGCCAATGTAATCATGCCACTCTTAACCCCGTTAAAATATACCGAGGATTACAACCTCTACAAAGATAAACCTGTAAAATATATTCCAAAACAGGCATTAAATGACTCGCTGGCTAAAATAGGTATGATTCCTTGTTTTGGACAATGGGGAGATTCGAAACATTTTTATGAAAGACAAAAATAATGCGACCGATATTAATAATCTATGTTAAAACATTTCATGTAACACTATGTCTCATTGTCTGATTAATTCAAATTCATTCTCCTTCCACCCTGTAACCCCGTCTGTCATGAAGATAACTTCGCCTTGATACCCTTTTTCCTTAAGGATTTCAATAATTTTATCAGAACGGTTTCTCGTTGTACAATATAAAAATATAATTTCTTCTTTTAGATATTTTTGTAACAATTTACTTACATCATCTTTATAAGCATTGATTTGTATGGCATTTTCAATATGCCCGGAATGGAACATCGCGCTATCCCGCCCGTCAATAATTGTGATATTGATTTTATTCAGGCTGTCTAACAGATGTTTAGCTTCTACAGATGTAACTTCGGTTATAGTTTGCGCGCATGTTGTACTCGACCAAAAGGAAAAAAATAAAATGACAATTATTCTCATATCTTTTTAAATTTAGATTCAATTATTAAAGCGTTAGAATATCTTTCATTAGAAGTATACACTTCTATAAAACAATAATATAAAGTGGTAATTTGATTTATATTCATGGATTCTGTTCTTTGGACATCATATTTTAATTCTCTTGTATTGTTGGGATAAACAAAATTAACATTTTTTCATAAAAATTAACAAATACAATTCGGTCATCTGAATAGTTACAAAATATTAGATCTAACGGGGCCAACATGGTTGACCTCTAACATCAAGTAAAAATTAAAGGACGTATTTCGTGTATAATGAATATATAACCGAATTGTTCATGGTTAATATGTATATTGTATGTTATACCATGATATGGAATAGTGCATAATGATATTCCAAATGGTCTTATAGTGAATAAATTTGAACTTTTTATTATCCACTTATTAACCCATTAAAAATTTATTTATTATGAAAAAACCTTTATTAACTTCTATGTTACTAGTTGCTGTATTTGCTATATTAAATGCAAATCCGATAGAACCCATAGCAGATGCATATGTTCGTGGGGGAGATTCTGCCAATGTAAATTATGGCAGTGAACAAGCATTGTACGCGAAAAAACATGAATGGGGGGATGAAACTTATACCCGTATTTCTTATTTAAAATTCGATTTAACAGGAATAGGAACCGTAGATAGTGCTAAATTTAAAATTTATTTGTTTGCAAGTAATGGCACAGAGACTCAAGGCTTAAAGCTTGTGAATGATAATAGTTGGACAGAAGATGGATTGACTTATAATAATCGGCCGGAAAATATTGGTGATACATTAGGATTCTGGTCAACAACAGATACAGGATGGATAGAAATAGATATTACAAATGCCGTGAATTCTGCTGCAGGAAGTCAAATATCATTCATTATTGAAGGTTCTACAAATGCCATCTACGCTCAATATTATTCAAAAGAAGGGCTTTATAAGCCACAAATAATTTTATATGGAATTATTACAAATACACGTGAAATTGATTTATTTGGTAATCCTCAAGTAACTCTATATCCAAATCCATTATTTGAAGGCATTGCTTATTTAAATCTTGAAGGATATAAAACAGGTGAGGAGGTTAATGTATCGATATTTAATGTACTTGGTGAAATGATTGATCAAAAAGAAATAAAAATCGAGTCTGATCAACCTAAAAGGATTGAAATCTTTAATCATCAAGCAAAACAAAAAGGCATGTTTATCATACAAATTAAATCCGAAAGCAGACAACAGAATATTAAATTATTGGTTCAATAATTTAACTTAATTAAATTATATTTAAAAGGCGGGCAAATACCATGTCTGCCTTTTTTAACTACATATAAAAAACAAAAAATATACTTTAGAATGCTATTTGGATAAAAAATTATCCCAAACAAAAATATAATTTATATGGAATGGGGATTGTAATATTTATTGCAGTATTCATTTTTTTGTTTTTTTATAAGTTCAGGATGGCTTGAAAAAAAAGCAGACCAAATCGTGTTTACAGTATTTACCCGTTTATTTGGAAATATAGTGGCAGCAATTGCCTTACAATATATACTTGAGGGTTTAGAGGATGTATTCCCCGGCTGGATGAATGCCTCCTCCCCAGTCGATGAAAGTTTCACTATTAATGGAAAAAAATTTAATAATTATATATTATGATGTAAAATGGGGAGAACATGTTTTCTAAAACACGGTTCTCCCCAATATATTATATAAACTTGTACTTTAATGTGTTCTTTATCAATTCATCAATCCCTCCTGAATCTTTATCCATCCCAAGAATAACAACAACAATCCAGCAAAAGAGACAATGGATACAACAATACCCCCTAAAAATGGAACAATTCCTAACAATGCACCAAACACGGCAAGAATCATCGCTACCAATAATAATGTAACACCATTTTTTCCTATATCCCCAATAGTGTCAGAGCCTTTTAATTTTAAATACCCAATTAACTGAATTATAAATGCAGCCAATACAAATATTGAAGCAATAACACCACCAATAACAGGAATTAAACCTAAAACAAAACCAATTCCCGTTAAAATAGCTGCAATGATGAGAAGTTTAACAGCCGCTTGTCCTACCTCATCCAATCCATTTTTTAATTTCGAGAGCCCAATAAAAAACAATACAATCCCCAAAATAGCGGTTAATGTACTCCAAAAGCCACTGCCTATTCCATTAAACATCTGAAGCAAGGAACCTGCTAAAATAAATGTTACCGATTTGATATTTTCTTTTTGTTCCATAATTAAATTGTGTTTAAATGATGCTTACTCTAATTTTACACTTTTCAGCTTCCGTGTATAATAATCAATTAATTTTTCTATTACGTGATATTCCTCGATTTTGTTACAAAAAATATTAGGATACACGAATAAATCAGTAATAGTTAATCAATTCATTATTCCGCGGATAATTAAATTTGTTTCAAAATATAAACGATATGTAAATACATTGGCGTGATTGGTATATCCAAAACCATTATCATCGTGGCATGATACACGTTCCTTGATTCATGGGTGCTCTTGTTTATGTATAAATCTATTTAGTGTTTATCCATAATGTCCGCTAACCCCGGTACAGTCATTCTTCCTTACGGGGCAGGCTTCGTTACGCTTGCCCCAAAATCGCTCATTTACACCAATTTTATCAAAAGGAGTATTAAAAAAGTGATTAACAAGAGCAATCTCTTTTCATTGCTGAACTGCTTTTTTCTTGTATCCAGAAGAAATATTATATGCTTCAATCAGATTTTCAGCAGGAGTGCCTTGTGGTACGGCATCACCACTTCCGAGAATATAATAAGGGCTGTCTGGCAGTTCATCTAAAAATTGTTCAACTGACTCCCTGAATACCCGGGTATCTTTCATTATGTACTGATTGCATTCTATTCCCCCGGCAATGATTTTATTTGCTTGTTCCATTTTTTGAATTGCTTCTTCAAAATTGCAATCACCTGTAGGCTCCGGGGCAACATCTATGATTCCATCGAATTTACATTTGGCAATATCATCCAACACCAGGCTGATCTTTCCACACATATGAATAAGCAATGGTTTGTCGTATTGATGAGCTATATCAGCAAATTCATTTAATTGTTCAAATGCATACATATTGATCCATTCGGGCATTGAATTCGATGTATTGGTATTTTCATAACAAATCAAGACATCAGCAGGGCTTTGAGCAGATAATTCCACATGTTTCTTTTTATTTTCCTGCATTGCTTTCATTGTCAATTCAATCTCAGAAGGATCTTCCATATAAAAAAACGTGAAATTTTCGATCCCGATCACTTTGGTCAACAAATCATAAAAAGGAGAATCGGACAAGCTTGCTGATAGTATTTTATCAGGAAACTTTTCTTTATAATAGTTAATTTCGCTGTAATCAGCCGTTATTTTCGTATGTTCAAGCACATAGCGAAAAACCTCCATGTCCTCCTGGGATTTGATCAGGTATTCGGTTGGAAACGGTATAAACGGTGATTCCGGAACAAAGCGGCTGGTCTGCTGAATAGTTCCAACAGGGGTTTCAAATTTTTCATACACGAATTCACCGTCACGTACTTTACTATGTTGAATGGTCTCATCATATTCTTCTTTGAATGCTCCTACCCCTCTGTACATATCCGTGCCTACTTCCTGTTGCATTTCAATGATATGTTTGTTTTGATATTCTTCGGGTAAGCCGGATTGCACATATTGATCCATACAAGGCATATAAGGAAGCTTGTTTAATCCTTTTTGTTCGATCAGTTTTAAGAACCTGTTTTTTTTATCCATTTTTTATATGTATTAATTATTTCAATTTTCAGCATTTTAAAAACATTACTCCATACTTCAAATTTAAATAAAAAAAGCACGCGAAGCAATGGACAAAAAAGACATTTATCACGACATATTTTAAACAAAATCACGTTTTATTTAAAATAATTAGTAAAATAAAGTCAAACCATGAAATTTGACCTTCTTCAATCAAATGAATACATCAGTCTTCCCGTGAGTTTAAATATATCGGGCACCACCATAAAACTCATGGAACTATATTTTACAAGGTACGAGTTTAATATTCCGCCTCATGTTCATTCATTTCATGAAGGTGTATTGTTCATAAAAGGAACCGGTAAATATGTAACGTATGATGATCTTGACCGGCAGCAAAAATTACACACCAGCGATTATTCTCCTGGAACAATTTTAAATGTTCCCCCCGGCATGCTCCATAGTTATGAATCAGAAGGCGAACATGTATTAGTGTATTGGAATTGGATCATTGAGAATAACACGTTGAACCTTCCATTCAATGAATACATAATAAACAATAGTGAACGGGAAGGATTAACAGAATTGGCTTCAAATATATACGAGTTAGCAAAATCGGCCATTACAAATGAAGCACATTTAGATATCCTTATCCGTTCTTTTCTCCTTTTATCCATAAAATCACTTTTTGGATTCGTGGGGCATATGGATAATAAATCATTCCTGAAAGATCAAAGCACAGCTTTGCCCGACCGGATCATCACATTTATTAAAGACAACTTTCACCAGGATTTAACGTTGGAAACCTTATCGGATTATTTTTACAAATCGCCCCGGCAGATCAGCCGTCTGTTAAAGTCTCATAACCCACCTGTTTCATTTGCAAAAGAACTCAGAAGACAACGAATCAATGCTGCCTGTCAGATGCTTCAAAACAAACCTTATGAAGGGTTACAAACCATTGCTAAAAAATGTGGTTTTGACGATGTATATTATTTCAGTCGGGTATTCAAAAAAGAGATGGGGATATCACCTAAAAAATATGCCTGTAATGCAGGCCAATGAGTATTTGGAGCGAAACACGGGAAGGCATATAAACGCGCCGGGTTATAATATTTTTGTCGGCAAACATCCAATAGATTATCAATGGCTCCACGTTTTGTTCCCCCGATTTATGCCTTATCAAGAGTAAACGTGAAAGTTGTCCCGTCTCCCGGGGTGCTTCTCACGTTAATATTTTGGTTATGTGCTTCAAGAATATGTTTTACAATGGACAGGCCAAGTCCTGTTCCTCCTTTTTCGCGGCTTCTGCTTCTGTCAACACGGTAAAATCGTTCAAAAATACGTGGTAAATGCTCTTCTTCAATACCAATACCATTATCACATACTTCAATTAAATATTTCTTATCCATGTCATAGGTACCAATGGTTACTTTTCCATCTTCAACACCATATTTAATAGCGTTGGAAACAAGGTTAACGATCACCTGGTGTATTCGTTCTTTATCTCCTTTAACAAAGCAAGGATTAATAAACCCTTTTTTAAATTTCAATTGAATTTGATGATGGGTTGACATTGGTTGTAAGTGATCATATACTTCATTTACCAAATCCCATAAATTGAATTCTTCGATCTCGAGGTTCATCTTACCGTCTTCTATTAATGCAATCATTTCAAGGTCTTCAACTATGGCATTCAGCCGTTCTGCATTTTTGGATGCTTTTTTCAGATATTTAATATTTATGTTTTCGTCATGAATTCCACCGTCCAATAATGTATCAATATACCCTTGTAAATGAAAAATCGGGGTTTTCAATTCATGCGAGACATCTCCCAGGTATTGCCGCCGGTATTCTTCCATTCTTTTTAATTGCCTTATCGTTTCCTGATCCTCTGACATGCTCTTGAGTGCTTCCTGCTCCACATCTTCAATAATATTCCGATTCATATCCATTTTATCTTCTGCAAGTTCTTTGGTGGTTTTGGATTTGGCAATCGTTTTATAGATTAATTTTATCTTCCTGTAAATAAAATATTCCAGAAAATATATTAACACGAAATAGCAGGTAAAAAATGTAACAAGCGGGATGATGGCGTATAAATACCAGCTTAACGTATGTTGGATCGAAAAATGGATGATTACTAAAAAAATTATGACAACAAATGTCACAATTAACGAAACACCAATGGCAATTTGCTTAGGGGTCGGATTTTTCATTTGTTTCAGTCTATTCGCCAAATTTATGTATAAATCCATGATGCCGTGTAAAATTAATGTTAAGTTATTGTAAAATTAAGTTAAATGGAACCCGTCAAAAAAGTCGCGTGTTTAGTTCATAATGTTCGATAACGCGGCTCGCTAAGCTCCAAAATGTATGAATTACTGTTTTAAATAAGCAATTTTGAAGCAAGTGAAACAAAGCCTGCCCCGTAAGGAAGAATGACTGTACCGGGGTTAGCTCACGTGATGAAACAAACACTAAATATCCATTCGGTTAATAAACCTATATTAAAAGTTCAAAACCTCAAAGATCATAAATAATTTAATATAAAATGGAAGCTACAGAATATTTTATTAATATTATGATAATATTCTATTTTAAATAGATAATTTTGCCATGTTATGTTTATAATAACAACAAAAGTGATACCATAATTAAATATAGATCATTATGAATGTATTGGTGATTGGATCAGGAGGCAGGGAGCATGCACTGGCATGGAAAATAGCTCAAAGTAATTTATTGAACGAGTTATATATAGCACCTGGGAATGCCGGAACACAAAAGACAGGCAAAAATATACAAATTGTATCATCTGATTTTAAATCATTATCCGATCTTGTAAAAGAACGCGACATTAAAATGGTCGTTGTCGGGCCCGAATCACCACTGGTTGACGGGTTATATGATTATTTCATCAATGATCCCGGGTTAAAAGATGTTGCAGTCATCGGTACACCAAAATCAGGAGCATTATTGGAAGGCAGTAAAAGCTTTGCCAAACAGTTCATGGAACGAAATAATATTCCCAGTGCTGCATTCGCGGGATTTTCAAAAGATGAAATAGTACAGGGTAAAGAATATCTTGCCAAACTATCTCCTCCTTACGTGTTAAAAGCAGACGGGCTTGCTGCTGGAAAAGGTGTTTTAATCATCAATGATTTAAAAGAAGCACGAGATGAACTGGATCACCTGCTTTCCGGAAAATTCGGCAAAGCAAGTGAAAAAGTCATTATTGAAGAATACATGGATGGAATAGAATTATCAGTATTTATATTGACCGATGGAAAATCGTATAAAATATTACCTGAAGCAAAAGACTATAAAAAGATAGGAGAACAGGACACGGGTTTGAATACCGGGGGTATGGGCGCGGTCTCTCCTGTCCCGTTTGCAGATAAACATTTCATGGAAAAAGTTGAAGAAAAGGTCATTAAACCCACCATTGACGGGTTGCAAAAAGATGACATCCCTTACAAGGGATTTTTATATATTGGATTAATGAAGATCAATGAAGAACCTTATGTTGTAGAATATAATGCCAGGATGGGTGATCCGGAAGCCGAGGTTGTCATCCCCAGGATTAATAATGACATTCTTGAGTTATTCACAATGCTCGAAAACGGTACTTTATCAGAAGCAGAAATCGATATAGACCCGCGCACTGCAGCTACCATTATTTTGGCGTCTGCAGGATACCCGGAACATTATGAAAAAGGAAAAGAAATAGCCCGGATTGATGACGTTAAACAAAGTATTGTCTTTCATGCAGGCACCAAATTATCAAAAGGCCACGTGGTAACGAATGGAGGAAGAGTGATTGCAATTACAGCCCTGGGAAATAATCTTGATGAAGCCCTCCAAAAATGTTACCAGGATGCAGAAATCATACATTTTGAAGGAAAATATTACCGGAAAGACATCGGTTTTGACATAAAATAATTCTATATAATCATGATTTTTAAATTATTCCGTAGTTATAACCCTTTATTAATCGTGCTCATACCACTCATCGGCATTGCATTATGGTGGCAGGCTTTCCAGACTGAAACACAAAACGTCTTTCATTTTGACACGTACCAGATGTTTTTATATAAAGTAACAGAACGCTTTTTTGAAGGGTTTCCTTTAATCTCCAAAATATCCAGTTTTATTCTGCTTCTCATCCAGGTTTTCATACTCAATCAATTAAACAAAAAATATTTAATTATTAATGTACGCACGTATTTGCCTGCTTTTTTCTTTATCATTATCACCAGTAGTTTTATTGAATTACAACGAATCAATCCCGCGATATTTGCCAGCCTTTTTCTAATCATAGCCATTGACAAGGTATTTGATTCATACAGGATACGAGGGCTTGCTTATCATTATTTTGAAGCAGGTTTCATCATTAGTCTTGGTAGTTTATTTTACATGCCTGCTGTTTTTTTTATTATCTTTTTATGGTTCTCGGCAGCACAACTCCGTCCGTTTCATTGGAGAGAATGGTTATTTCCTATTATTGGATTAATCACTCCATATATATTGTTAACAGGTTATTATTATGTTTTTAAACAGGAATTATTTTATTTGATCGATTACCTTACAATCAATTTCAATTATCATGTTGAAGCAACGAGCTATTTCACTCTTCCATACATGATTTTTTATGGATTTATTCTTTTTATCACCTTTATCGCGATTATGCACATTTTTTCATCATTATTTAAAAAGAAAATCCAGGCAAGAAAATCATTTACACTCTTTACATGGCTACTCATCATTTCATTGGCAATATTCTTTTTTGATGCATCTGCATCATTCGAGATGATCTATTTAATTGCAGTACCCATGTCATTTTTATTATCTGATTACTTTGCCCACTTACGCTCGAGAGCATGGGGCGATGTAATATTTATTTTAATTTTTCTAAATCTTATTTTCATTGAACTAACAAAATATAATATCATCAAGCTCTAAACAAAAACCTGTTTTCATGTTACAGAAGCAAACACTTCGCGGCAAACATATCATTTATATTTTTATATTATTTTGCTTTCCGGTCCTTTCACGTTGTAATGGTCAACATATAC
>CAYPTK010000004.1:0-32117 GCA_964413555.1 uncultured Bacteroidales bacterium
ATACATGGGGTACAGTTCATCCCTGGCCTTTTCATAAAGTATGATATCTTTTTCATTGTAACGGGTTAACAGGTGCATGCTTTCATCATCATTCAGCAGTTTTTGTTTTACATTATTTTTTTTGGCAACAATCCTTTTTTCATATTTCAAATCCAATGAACACGGGGAGATAATATCGAGTAATTTTAAAAACTCGTCGAATTGTTCTGTTAAGCCTGTTAACGCGTATTTTTGATTTAATAAATCAAATGCTTTACCTGGATCTGGTTCACCGGCAATCCGTTTTACCTGCATATTATGGAATTTTTCATTTTTTATCCATTCAGTGAACGGGGTTTTAATATTTCCTCTTAACACGGCATCCTGGTAATACGAGGCACAGCGTTTTACAGGGTCACGCAGAAGTGTAACAAACAATAAATTTTTATCTTTAAGATGTTTGGTGGGTTCAACCAAATTGTGGCCCGTCATACTTTTGATTCCCGGGAAAATTCTTTTTGCAAAATCTAAATCCCTTTGTGTAAAAGGAGTTTTTTTAGTCTTTATGGTTTCACAATGGTGTATTGTATGACTGTTCCGGAGAATAAACTTAAGTGTTGTCCCTGCTGTTTTTTC
This sequence comes from uncultured Bacteroidales bacterium, assembly GCA_964413555.1. Lineage (GTDB taxonomy): Bacteria > Bacteroidota > Bacteroidia > Bacteroidales > JBBRXJ01 > CAYMKE01. The sequence continues at coordinate 616 of CAYPTK010000004.1, forward strand.
GATATGTACAAATACAATCATTATATGGATGTAAAAAATGTTATAAATCGAGTGTTATTCTTCCATGAATAATTCTCCTTTTTGGCTGGTGATAAGTGTTTTGGGTTGCTGTTTATTTAGTTTTTCGCCATTCATTATTTTTTCAAAAAGCAAAAGATATTGTTCTGTCATTTTACGGCCAGAAAAAACATCGCGAATATATTCATGACATTTTTTTCGGTCGTATTGTCCAATGTATTGAATCGCGTTCACTAATTCATTTTTGCTGTTTGAGAGAAAGCCAAATTCAGAAGTTACGAGTTCTGGTAAAGATCCATATGGAGTTCCGAAGACAGGACAACCAAAATATAAACTCTCTAAAATAGCAAGGCCAAGGGGTTCATGCCATAAAACAGGGAATAATAACGCTTCGCCCTGTTGAAGGACCATGCTTTTTTTGGCACCGCCAATGAACCCGTGGTATTTAATGGATGGATTAAAATTTAATTTTCGTCCCCCGATTACGGCAAGTTTTTTACCAGCCTTACCGGCAATTTCAATACACCCGGGGAGGTTTTTAACAGAACGGGATGCTTTGGCTAAAAAGATCAAATGTTTCCTGGGATAGTTGATCTCTACAGGGCCTAATTCTTCAAGGTCCAGGCCATTGTATACATATTGATCGGAATTATGTCGCTCCGCGTGGTTTTTTGAGACAAACACGGTGTTTAGATCAAAATGCTCCCCGGGTTTTCCATTTCCATGAACTGTTACCATGTATGGTTGTTTAATTTCAGGGTTGATTACGGGGGAATGGAAGTGGACAAGATCAATATCCGCGGGTATTTGCCCGGCAAAAGGTTTTTTTTCATTATACGGGATTACTTGAGCAAAAGGACACGTTGATCCTTTTTTCACCAGAAAAGAGACGGAATGACCCATATTCACCAGTTCTTTGCCCTGAATCCAAATATCCCGTTGTGTTCCGCCATAGTGCTTAACAGGTATTTTCCCGTTTTTCTGAACAATAAGTATCTTCATTTGTTTATGTTTTCTGTTCATGAATATCCCAATTCATAAAGCAATTGTTTAGCTTCTTCATTTTTCATGAATTCTTCTATTCTTTCAGTATTTTCTGGCAATTTCCATTTTCCAACCGAAGATTTAAAAAGGTCCTGAACAGACGACGACCATGCATTGCTTTTTCGGATTTTTGAATTTTGATGCCAGTTTATTAATTCTTCTGTTCGGGGTTCTCCTGTAAATGTACATATTTGATTTATTGTTTGTTGGAATTTAAATACCAGGTTTTCGTAATAAATGGTTAATACATTGGGGTGGCCTATATATTTTAATCCCATTTTAACATCATGTACCCATCTCTCGGGAGACACCCAATAATCATGATGATCCGGGTGTTTAGAGAGGATAACATCTCTTCCGTCCCGGATAATATGTATGAATTTAACATGATTGGAATAGTATTTAAAAATCGTTTCAAGGTGTCTTACATTCCGGGGTGTTTTTTCGCACCACCTTTTGGCAGACGAGGGGATGCGGGACAAGAGGATACTCCGGTACAGGCGGTACAGGCGTATTGGCTCGGATTCATTATTTTTGTTTTGCTTCCAATAATTGAAAACACCAAGCTCGTTAGGATAGCAAAAGATATGAGGGTGCGCGGACAAAATTGACAGGAGCAACGTGGTTCCTGATCGTGCACAACCACCTATTAATATTGGAGAAGATGAAAACGCTCTCGTTTCTTTTTTTTTGCCCAAATAGATGATTAAGGGAGAAATAATTTGTTTGTAACGAGCTACCATTTATTATGTTTATGAATTAGTGATCAATCAAATTGTTTGTCGTGTAAATGTTTAAATAAACCGTTTTGGTCTAATAATTCCTGGTATTTACCTCTTTCAACGATTTCCCCGTCCTTCATGACCAGGATCAGGTCTGCTTTCATGATAGTAGAAAGCCGGTGTGCAATGACAATAGAAGTCCGATGCTTCATTAGATTGAAAATAGCATTTTGAACGAGTTTTTCAGATTCACTGTCTAAAGAAGAGGTTGCTTCGTCCATGATAAGAATAGGTGGATTGTTAAGGATTGCCCGGGCGATGGTGACCCGTTGGCGTTGCCCCCCGGATAACTTAATGCCCCTGTCGCCAACATTGGTTTGGTATCCTCGTGCCATTTGAACGATAAAATCATGTGCATTTGCTACTTTGGCCGCTTCAATAACATCAGATTCATTTACATCATTTAGTCCAAAAGCAATGTTATTGTACACTGTATCGTTAAATAATATAGCTTCCTGGCTGACAATGCCGATCATTTTTCTAATACAATGTTTTTTAAAATGTTGTAATGGAACCCCGTCAAAATAAATGGCCCCTCGTGTTACATCATAAAACCTGGGGAGCAGATCGGCAAGGGTTGACTTTCCTGCCCCTGAAGGGCCAACCAATGCAATGGTTTGGCCTTTATTAATTTCAAAATTTATATTTTTTAATACATCCGTATCCGTGTATTTAAAATACACTTGATCATATTTTATCGTGTGATGGAATTCTTTAATAGGCTTTGCATCGGGGATGTCTTTTATGGGATTTTCAATATCAAGGATTTCTTTGATCCTGTCGTATGAAGCAATGCCTTTTTGAATATCATAATACAATGTAGAAAGTCCTTTGGCAGGGTTCAGTACCTGTGAAAAGATTACCAGGTAACCTATCAATGCACCGGGTGTTAATGCTCCTGTACCTGACAATACTATTTTTCCTCCAAAATACATGATCATTACAATCACGATTGTTCCAAGGAGTTCGCTGACAGGATGAGCTAAAATACGGCGACGCTCAATTTTTTTCATAAGCCTGGTAAACAAATGATTGTTTTTTTTAAAATGTCGAGTGGAATGTGTTTCTGCATTAAATGCTTTGATAATACGGATGCCAAACAATGTTTCTTCAATATAAGAGATGATAGTACCTAATACGCGTTGTCCTTTGAGTGATTTGCTTCTTAGTGTTTTCCCAATACGCCCGATGGTAAACCCGGCGACCGGTAACACGGCCAGGACAAACAATGTTAATCGTGTACTCATGAAAAACAGGGAATACATGTAAACTATGATCATGATCGGGTTTTTGATCAGGGTATGGATGCTCCTGACAAGAAACATTTGAACTTGCTGAATATCACCACTCATCCTGCTGATAATGTCCCCTTTTTTTTCTTCCGAGAAATAAGAAAGAGGAAGATAAATGATTTTGTGATACAACGTGTTTCGAATATCACGGATGATGTTGAACTTCATGGAAGCCATTGTATATCGCGCGGTGTACATAAACCCGGATTTAAAAAGAACCATGACAACAACAACAATACTTACAAATAAAAGGGCTGCTTCTCCACCACGTTCTGTAATGATTTTGCTTAATAAATAGTAAAAATTGGTTTTTAATGCATCTACAGAGAGTTCAAAAGGAACGGGCTCGAGAATCATTTCCTGTTTTTTGAATAATATATTTAAAAAAGGAATGATCATGGTGATCGAAAACAATGAAAAAAGGGTACTGAATATATTGGATAAAATGCTCACCAATAGTTTTCCCCAGTACGGGACAATATATTTGAAAAAATCAATCATTAATTAAAGCTGTTAAACGACTAAGTAAGGTCTATTCCCGTGTAGTTGTGCGGTGTGAGTGATTTTAATTTATTTTTTGTTTCAGGGGATATATCGAGATTATCTATAAATTGGATAATGTTTTCTTTTGTAAATTTATTGTTTGTTCTGCTTATATTTTTAAGCATTTCATAGGGATTCGCGATCCCTTCTTTTCTTAGAATTGTTTGAATGGCTTCTGTTACAACCCCCCAGTTATCATTAAGGTCCTGGTCTATTTTTTCTTTATTGACCAGAAGTTTATCAAGTCCCTTTAATAAAGATTTGATAGCAAGCAGGGTGTGCGAAAAAGGAACGCCTATATTCCGCGATACTGTCGAATCAGTCAGATCACGTTGCAAACGTGAAATGGGGATTTTAGCAGAAATATGTTCAAACAAGCTGTTTGCAATACCAAGGTTGCCTTCTGAATTTTCAAAATCAATAGGATTCACTTTATGAGGCATGGTGGATGATCCTACTTCGTCTTTTTTAATTTTTTGTTTAAAATATTCCATGGATATATAGGTCCAGAAATCACGGTCTATGTCAATCAGTATATTATTAACCCGTTTCATGGCATCACAAATAGCTGCAAGATGGTCATAATGATCTATTTGGGTTGTTGTTTTCGATCTGGTCAAACCCAGGATATCGTTGACAAAATGATCTGCAAATTCAATCCAGTCTATTTCCGGGTAAGCAAAATGATGTGCATTGAAATTTCCAGTGGCACCACCGAATTTTGCTGAAACCGGTGTTTGTTTTAATAATTTTACCTGCTCTTCAATACGTTCACGGAATACTTTTATTTCCTTCCCTAATTTTGTGGGAGAAGCAGGTTGGCCATGAGTATGGGCCAGCATAGAAAATTCTTTCCAGGAATATATTTTATTGTTTAATACTTCTGTTAATTTTGAAATGGCAGGATAATAGACTTCTTCCAGTGCATCTTTTAAAGACAATGGGATGGCCGTGTTATTGACATCCTGGGAAGTCAGGCCGAAATGGATAAATTCTTTGTATTGGCCAAAACCGGTTGCCTCAAATCGTGTTTTAAGATAATATTCAACAGCTTTTACATCATGGTTTGTTGTTTTTTCAATATCCTTTACTTTTCGTGCTTCTTCTGGAGTAAAATCCATGTAAATTTTCCTGAGTGTTTTTGTTTGATTTTCATCAAATTGAGACAATTGAGGTAATGGAATATTGCTCAAGGCAATAAAATACTCTATCTCTATTTTAATCCTGTATTTGATTAAAGCAAATTCAGAAAAAAAATGTTCCAGTTCATTGACTTTGTTTCTGTATCTGCCGTCAATGGGAGAAATTGCTGTTAAGTTACTCAATATCATTATACTGTTTTTTGGTAGTGAAAGGCAAAAGTAGAAAAAAAAGAGAATGAATATTTATAAATCGGGAATTTATTCCGGCTATAACAAGGAATAATTTTTTATCGTTATAATTTATCTTGGTGATGTTTAGAAGGGTAAAACCCCTACGCCTATCTTGAGCATTAGCCAATTCATGTATAATAACCGTTTAGCAGAAGCATGTCTGATTTTATCATCTTCATATGATTTAAAGCTTCCAATGGGAAGATGACTTCCAATGGAATAACGGAAAAATACAGCATCTTTAATAATCCGTTGGTTTCCATATTCAAGCGTAAAAACAAAATCAGAATATGAATCTTCATATCTTATTTTATTGATAGATGTAGCTTCATCTTCAACATCCTCATAAATATCATTTACATTATCAATAATTGGCATATATGTTAATAGAGAAGCGCCTAATTTAAAATAAGTCCCCATTGGAGATAAATATTTATCGAATATTTTTATACTAGGCCCTATTTCAAAAGCACTTACAGGAAAATAATAACTAGGATTAAATGATTCCCCATAATCATCTACCTTATAATATAAATAAGATTCAGAAAGGTCTACACCTGTTTTGTAGAAAACCGCATCTAACCCAATACTTGTTCTACGCGATATAGTATAAAAAATGTTGAATGAATGACGTTTATTTAAAGGCCATGATGTTTGGGTTATAGCATCATTATCATAAGAAGCTAAAGCCTGATACCCTTTGGCATTAGGATTGAATGCTGCTAGAAAAAAGCTCAGGTCATAATTTATTTCAAATCGTTTCCCTAAATAACCCGGAGGTTGTTGACTAAATATGGAAATTGGTATAACAAAGAAAAAACTTATTAAAATGAATTGCTTTACTTTCATATTTATGGTTTTTTTAATTTTTATATGATAATACACTATCGAGTTGAAGATGTTTGATAAAAATAATCGTAAATAATGGATTTTAAATGATCATTTGCATCACTAGAACTTGAAAAGGAATTAAAATCTCTAAACAATTTACCATTATTTTCATCTTGATGAATATCATAAAGGAAATAAGCAAAATATAAATTATGCTGGGATTTAATAAAATCATCGATTAAAAAGGGGAGTGTAATCCCAAATGAAATAATAGCATAATAAACTTCCAGAGAAGACACATTATTATCAATTTTATTATAATATGTTGTCCATAGGAAATGACTTGTATTATATGTATCTTCTAAATCAGAAATGAATGGTTTCTGGCTGGATAAGAATGTAATATAAGGGCTACGTTGATTGTATAATTCATTATGCCATTGTTGCAAACGTGAATAATTATTATAATCGTTTACTTGTTCAGGTCTTAATGTAAGAGGATGTATTGTTTCGATTGAAAATCCTTTAATTTTATTAGCGCAAAAATTCAATAATTCAAAAAATTCAAGACGGCGGTTTTCAGATTTATGGTATTTCAGTTTATAATTATCATCATCCTTTATATCTAGTCGGTAATGAAAAGGATTTACAATAACTACTTTATTTATACCTAAAGCCTGTCCTTTCTTTTTGATTAATTTTTTTTCATTTTCTTTTTTCTCTTTTTCTTTTTGTAAGTTTTCACCTAAATTTTTTTTATCTTCTTCTGCTTCACTTTTTTTTCGTATTTCAACAAAGTTTTCAAACTTATTGGTAAATTCTTCATCTTTAAAAAGGCTCACGAAAGTAAATTTATGGAATGCTTTATTGGTCGTTAATTCTTCAATTTCTTTCTTTTTTGCAATTTTTTCATATTTGCTTAATGATTCTGAGGCAGTTTTTGAAGTATCAGTTGTCTCCAGCAGTTCTTTTTGTGTTTGTTTGAAATAATCGCCATCATCTATTTTGTTATGCAATACCAATTCTTTTAAAGATGAATCTGCCAATTCTTGTAAATATTCATTTTCAGGATGTTCATTTGAAAGCTCCCAATTATATCGCACAGCAATGCTGGCAAGTTCTACTGGTTCTAATTTATTGATAAAATAATATAATGGTTGTGATGAGCCTTCAATTTCATTATAATCTATAAATTCGAAAAGGTTCTTGTACTTTTTTTCTTCATATTTATGAGAACCATATGTATATTCATGTATGTTTTCGGCTGTATCTATGTTGTGGATAAAATTTTTATGCTTAGCCAAAGCATATAATGAGTATCCCAATGATCGTTGTAAATAATCATTATCCGGATCGTCCTGTAGTAACATATAAGCGCCATAAGCGCTTTTATAATAGTCTCTTTCAATGACATATAGGTTTATCAATTCATGTCTGGCAATTTTCCTTATGAGGTAAAAAGTTTCTTCACTAACAATAAATTCTTCACCGGATTTACCCTTTTTTTCTAATAAGCTTTCAAGGGATTCTATCCTTTTTCTAATGTTTGGATGAGTGCTTTTTGAGTCGTCATATTCTTCAACATTTATACTATTTATTTCTTCTAATTTGAGTTTATCCGGAAATTTGTAATCTTCTCTTTCCAAAAAGGATAAGTTAAATTCAATTTGATCAAACGGGAGGTAAGAATATTTTAAAATATTCATTGCTCCAATAGATTCGAAGCTGGAATAGTTGGTTTTTAATATATCTTCAAGTGCTTTTTCATCGGCTTTTTTTTCTTGGATTTTGGAAAAACTAAAATACGCTTTTTCCCTATCTGATGTGTTGATGTCTTCATAATCATCCTCACTTTCTATTATATCTTGTTTTTCAAGATAGGCATCAAGTAAGTGGTCATTTTTATAATGATTGATTTCATGAGCTAAGATATATGCCAATTGAGCTTCATTTTCAAGTTGAGCAATTAATCCAATATTGACAAAGATTTTGCCTCCGGGGTGAATAAATGTATTCACTGAAGGGTCTTTTGAAGTATAAATAGATATTTTTTTTCTTAAAGAAGGGTCATTTTTGTAAATTTCGTCTGCTACTGCCCGTATATAATTGGTTACCTGATCGCCAAATACTACGTTACCGCCACAGAAAATCCGGTTTAAAAAATAGCTGCTTTTGTTATAGAATTCTTTTTCGTATTCTGCATCCCTTCCACGTTAAAATTTGGGGTTGTACTTATTGACTTTTTTTTCGGCAGAAGTGTAAAATTCTTGGGGTATATTCCCTTTTGAAGCTAAAGGGGTATAATTATTAAAATTTATTTCTTGTGATATAACAACAGCACAATAGATATGAACAATAGCTAATAATTTTATTTTTTTCATACAAGTAAATTTTTTCAGTTCATTAAAAAAATATAACGATTTTATGATTTATTTACAAAAATATAAAAAAAATTAAAATTTCCTGAAATAAGCATAGGAATACGAATTTTATGGAGTCTCGTATCATTGATACAACCTGCTTATAATAAGCAAAAGGTTGACCTGACATTATTTTAATAAATATGGTAACACATAGTAAAATATGGGATGAACCGAGCTGTGACAAATACTTTGACACACTCACCAGATGATTATTTTAATGTCATTAAGTGCTATATAGTTAGAAAATTACAAGATCATGGCGCAATCTATCTGAACATTGAACTAAGCGAAGTATAAACGAAGGGAATAAAAAAAAATTTAATAAGAAGAATATGATGTGTTGTATTAAAGATATTAGTTTTCGAGATATTTGAAGGGAAATCCTATCATTTCGGAAAATTCTTCACCAGCTTCTTTCATATCACAATCTTCTTTTTCATAATACCAATTGATGGTAACAGGGAGCCCTTTTTCACTATATTCTACAATAAGATATAAAATATCTGCTAAAAATTTAGCTGAAGAGGAATTAAAATATCCCATTTTAAATGATACAGTGAATGATTCATCTGACTGGTGTAACGAAACCAATATATCTTCAAGTTTTTCAATGATAGGCTGATAAAATGCCCGGACATCTTCAGGCCTGGAATTGCCTTCAATGAACATTTCTTTGTTTTCAGGGATAATTAAGACTTTAGGTGTTTTTTCTCCCGGGGAAATTTCAATTCGCTCCATATTTATTTTTTAATGGTCAAACACATATTATTATTTTCATTGTAAAATAATAGCAATCTTTGCAAACATCTTCAAAGTGATAATGAATCTGATTTTCAGACATCCGTCCAATGGTGATAAGGCCGAGGTTTGCACCTCCTTTAGCTGAGAGGTTTTCTTCCCGGAGTCTTATCTGGTAAAGTTTTTTTATGGCAACTTTATCAGAATGATTTATGTAATCAAGAATATTTTCAAGCTTTTTTTTGTCTTCATTGCTTACAATGTTTCCACAACTAATTAATACTTCATTAGTATTGTTTTTTATTTCCATTTTAATAAATGAAGGATACTCATCCTCACCGGTTTGATGTGAAAAATTTTCAAAAGTATGTTTGTGAAGATTTGTCAGGCATTCTTCAATTACAGTATAAATACGTTTAGATATTTTGTAAGAGAATGGTTCTTTTTGTAAAATGTTTGAACATTCTTTAAGTATACTATCGTTTTTTTTATGATCAAATAGCCCCTTATAAAATATGCCTTTGTTTATCACTGTATCTTGCATCAATTGAACATTTATTAATGTTGGAATAAAAGTAATTGAAATTTTTTATAAATTAAAATAATATTTTTTAAAAAACCAAAATTATTTTTATTAAATCTTTTAAAAATCAATAAAATAAGGTAAAAAAATGAAAAATCTGTAACTTTGTATCAGGGAAAAAATTACTGAAAAATAAAACACGTACAATTATACCGAAAATTCAGTGTTTAATAATTATGATAAATTACAAAAAATATTATTACAAAGCGTTTGGCATCAATATAGAGTCGGAGTTGCCGTTTAAAGAACTGGAAGAAGGGCAAGCCAATCCTCAAGTAAAAATTTGTTTTGCTCGTGTTCCCGGAACTCTTGAAAGCCCGCTGAGTAAAGGAGTACGATTCGAAGCAAAAAAAGGCCTTTTTCTTTTAAAAATAGATGATGTAGCAAACTATTTAGTGAAAGACGGGCAGGAGATACTCATTGAAAAAAATAATCCCTCTGTTGCTGAAAATGAAATACGACTTTTTTTATTAGGGCCTGTAATGGGAGCCTTGTTATTTCAGCGGGGATTACTCCCCATACATGGAAGCGCCATCAAAAAATCCGGCAAAGCAATTATTTTTTCAGGCATACCAGGTGCAGGAAAATCAACTTTGGCAACAGCCTATCTGAATAGAGGGGATAGTATCATTTCAGATGATATTAGTGTAATTAATATAAATGCCAATAATGTTCCAATGATTTATCCCGGATTCCCACAAATGAAGTTATGGGCAGATACCTTACAGCAGTTTGGAAGCGAACAACAAACAAGACGTGTCCTTCGCGAGGGAATTCAGAAGTTTGGAATACCTGTTAAAAATGGATATTTTAACCAGCCTTTACCAGTGCAAAAAATTTATATCCTGGGCACGTGTAATCAACCTGATTTTATATTCAATACATTGAAAGGGATAGACAAATTCAATGCATTGAAAAATAATACTTACAGGTGGCAGTTTATAAAAGGTTTAGGAAAAGCAGAAGAACATTTTTCTCTCGTGAGCAGACTGGCAGAACATGTTGATGTTGCCAGGATTACACGGCCCATTGATTCTTTCAGGGTAAAAGAGTTAATGGAATTGATAAATAATGACCTTAAACATTTACAGAAGGCATGAACGGACCGGGAAAGATTTTTTGGTTGGCGTCATATCCAAAATCAGGGAATACATGGTTCAGGGTGTTTTTATCAAACCTGTTTTATCAGGATAACCAACCTGCTGATATTAATAATCTTACAATTAGTGTAATGGCGAGTAGCAGGAACGTATTTGATGAGGTAACTGGTGTCCCTTCTTCAGAATTAAGCTTCAACGAAATCCTTAATTTACGTCCTGCCGTGTATAAACATCTTTCTTCGCGGGCGAAAGAACCTGTTTTCCAAAAAATACACGATGCTTATATCACGACTCCCCGGGAAGGCCCGTTAATCCCAAAAGAAGCAACCAAAGGAGTAATTTATTTTATCCGGAATCCCCTGGATATCGCGGTTTCTTTTGCTTATCATTCAGTGTGCTCATATGATAAGATGATACAGATAATGAATGACCCTGGATATTCATTTTGTGGGAATCCCCGGAAAATGCATAACCAACTTGAGCAAAAACTTCTTACATGGAGCGGGCATGTGAAAAGCTGGACAGAACAATCCAGCCTTCCTGTGCATATTATAAAATATGAAGATATGATCACCCGGCCATTTGAAACATTTAAAAAAGCCATACAAAAATTGAATTTGAACAAAACAGGCGAAGATATTTCACGTGCTATACAGTATAGTAATATTAAGGAGCTTCAAAAGCAGGAAAGCGAAAAAGGGTTTTCGGAGAAATCACCCAAGTCCGGATCTTTTTTCAGAAAAGGTAAGACTGGATCATGGAAAGAAGAATTGAGCCAAAGTCAGGTCAACCAAATCATTCGCGATCATCACGAGGTGATGCAACGATTCGGGTATCTGAATTTTAAGGGGGCTTCTAATAATTCCTTTCTTTCAAAAAACAAATAGAATAAATAAGATGCAAGGCATAAATTTTTCATAATAGCCAAAGCTATATTGAAAAATTTCAACAGAATTTTGTCCTGGCCAATGCTTTTATTGGTTTTGGTATTTTTAGTAGTTGCAAGTAGTTGCAAAAAAGAAGAAGAAGATAAACCGGCCCCGGATTTACCACCCGAAAGTGCTTTTGTCATGGATTTTTCAGATTTTGATGACGCGAGTGACACGGCAAAAAAATCCAATGGGACGTATCAATATTGGGGAACGGCATTTATTGACGTGGCAATATGGAACACGATTATTACCTTATCTGCCATTGTTCCGGTAGCTGCATATCAGCATGCCATTACCCAGGATGCAGAATACCTTGGTGACAATAAATGGGAATGGAAATTTAATTTCAATGCCGGTGGAAGCAGGCATTCTGCAGTTTTAACCGGGGAACTCAGCAATGAACAGGTAAACTGGGAAATGAAAATTGATGATTTTACCTGGTATACAGGAACATCACGATATGACAGAACCTCAGGAAGTTGGATTTTATACAAAAGTCCAAGCAATGCATACCAGTTATTGGAAATTACATGGCACAGGAACAGTGACGGGACTTCTGATATACGTTACGAAAACATTGTACCTGCAGGATATCCCCAAAATTCTGAAAACGGGGGATATATAGAATATGGAATTGTAAATGACACGATTTTTGACGCGTATTACGAAATATATAATAAAGGAGCTGATAATCTGACAAATATTCAATGGAACAGGGAAACACGTGACGGGCGTATCAGTGATCCTGATGCATTTAATGACAGTGGAGAATGGCATTGCTGGGATTCGAATCTGCAAGACATGGATTCATGTTCTGTTTCTAAATAGTGTTTGTCCATAATGTCCGCTAACACCGGTACAGTCATTCTTCCTTACGGGGCATGCTTCGTTACGCATGCCCCAAAATTGCTCATTTACACCAGTAAACTGAGCATTTTAGGGCTTCGTGATCCTCGTTATCGAGCTTGATGATCCAAAAACGATTAGTTGCCTGTCCATGGAAAAGAAATAAAAAACCGGGACGTGTTTAAATAAAAAAACGTCCCGGTTTTTTTATGTTGTCAGCCCGGTATTATTATATTTCTTTTAACTATTTTTGCAGCTTTGAACAATAGCAGGAAATATATTTATGGAAATAAGGAACATCGCGATTATTGCACACGTGGATCATGGGAAGACCACTTTGGTTGACAGGATTTTGCACCAGGTAAAATTATTCAGGGAGAACCAGGAAGTACAGGATTTAATCTTAGACTCTAACGATCTTGAAAGAGAACGCGGGATAACCATACTGTCAAAAAACGTCTCTGTACGGTACAAAGGAACAAAAATAAATATTATAGATACCCCGGGGCACTCTGATTTTGGAGGGGAAGTAGAGCGGGTATTGAACATGGCAGACGGGGTATTGCTGATTGTAGATGCCTTTGAAGGCCCGATGCCACAGACACGATTTGTATTGCAAAAAGCATTGGAACTGGGATTAAAACCCATGGTCGTGATCAATAAAGTTGATAAACCCAACTGCAATCCTGAAGATGCAAATGAACAGGTATTTGAATTGATGTTTTCACTGGATGCCAATGAAGAACAACTTGAATACCCCACTATTTACGGATCTTCAAAAGAAGGATGGATGGGGCCTGACTGGAAAAATCCAACCAATGATGTTTCGTATTTGCTGGATCAAATATTGGATTATTTTGACCCTCCCAGGGAAAATCCCGGTATATTGCAGCTTCAAATAAGTTCAATTGACTACTCATCATATACCGGACGGATCGCCATTGGCAGAGTCCACAGGGGAACCATCAGGGCAGGAGAACATGTAGCCGTGGTTCAACGGAATGAGGAAATACATCATACATCGGTTAAAGAACTATATCTTTTTGAAGGATTAGGTAAAGAAAAAACAAAAGAAGAAATTAAATCCGGAGAAATCGTGGCTCTTATGGGAGTGGATAATTTTGAAATAGGTGATACCATAACAGACGCTGAAAATCCCCAGGCATTAAAACCAATAACTGTTGACGAACCTACAATGAGCATGTTATTTACTATTAATAATTCGCCTTTTTTTGGGAAAGAAGGGAAATATGTTACATCAAGACACCTGAGAGAACGGTTATTTAAAGAAACAGAAAAAAACCTGGCATTAAGAGTTGAAGAAACCGAGTCACCGGAAAAACTAATGGTATACGGACGGGGAATCCTTCATTTGTCTATCCTGGTTGAAACCATGCGAAGAGAAGGTTATGAGCTACAATTAGGCCAACCCAGGGTAGTTATAAAAGAAATTGACGGGTATAAGCACGAACCTGTTGAACTCCTTTATATTGATGTTGACGAAACATTTTCCGGGAAAATCATAGAACTCGTGACCAAACGTAAAGGCGATTTATTGAGCATTAAGAATAAAAATGACAGGGCAAACCTTGAATTCAAAATACCGGCCAGGGGATTGATCGGGTTAACAAATTTGATTTTAACAGCCAGCGAAGGAGAAGCAGTGATATCTCACAGGTTTAAAGATTATGAACCCTGGAAAGGAGATATACTCGAAAAACGTAAAGGTGCTTTAATTGCAATGGAAACCGGGACATCTATCGCGTTTTCATTGGATAAACTGCAAGACAGGGGAAGATTTTTTGTTAATCCTAATGAACAAATTTATGCGGGCCAGGTTATTGGAGAAAACACCCGGGAAGATGACCTGGTAGTGAACGTGATAAAAACCAAAAAGCTTACCAACATGCGTGCTGCCGGGTCAGATGAAAAAACATCCATCGCGCCGGCCGTGAAGTTTTCATTGGAAGAATCAATGGAATACATTGCTGAAGATGAATATGTAGAGGTGACCCCTGAATCTATACGGATGAGAAAAATATTGCTCGATGAGAATGACCGGAAGAGAAAGAAAAGACAGGGACACTAAATAATCTTTTGGGTTGCTGATGTAAATTGTTTCCTGCCTTGGAAAAGCGATCGCGTTAAATTGATAGTTTTTTAACCTGATTATAATTTAAAGGCATAAAATTTTTATTATTTTTAAACCATTAATCAAATTATAAAAAAATGAAAAAAATATTCACCACCATTATCAGTGCTATTTTATTTGCCGGGGCAAGTATATTAAATGCCCAGGAATGCACAGTTTATCTCCCTGAAAATGAAGGGACAGTGCTTGAATTTTATAATTATGATAAAAAAGATAAACTCACTGGTATTACCAAAACGAAGATAACATCAGTAGAAATAAAAGGAGATACAACATATTATCATGTTCACCAGGAACTTTTGGATGAGAATAAAGAATTAATACATCAAAACAATTTACAATTTAAATGTTCAGGTGGTAAGTTTTATATTGACATGAATAGTTTATTAGGAAATCAGCAAATGGAAGCCTATCAAGACATGGAAATGGATATTGAAGTGGAAGAAATGTGGATACCGGGAAATTTAGAAAGCGGGCAGACTTTAGAAGATGGAAGCATTACCATAAATATTAAAGCAGGGCCTACCGTGATCTCCAATAAAACAAAAATAACAGACAGAAACGTGATGGCGATTGAAGACATTACAACACCTGCCGGGACATTTAATGCTGCTAAAATAACTTCTAACATTGAAACCAAAGCAGGATTTGTTACCGTTAAATCCAAGTCAATTGACTGGTATGTTGAAGGGATTGGCATGGTAAGGTCAGAAACATATGATAAAAAAGATAATCTTACCGGGTACACGGTATTGAACAGCATATCTAAATAGTAGTTTTGGTGTTTTTAAGGAATATTCAGGCATGATCAGACATCTTATTTATATCGGGGCAGGCGGATTTATAGGGAGTGTATCGCGATATGTAGTATCTAAATTCATTGACAGGTTTGCCATATCTTCTTTTCCTTTTGGAACGTTAGCAGTGAATATTGCCGGATGTTTTCTCATCGGGTTGATTTATGGTTTAACAGAAAAGGGATTTTTGCTTAATTCAGGATTGAGATTGTTTTTGGTTGTTGGCATATGTGGAGGGTTTACTACTTTTTCAACATTTGCTCATGAAAATATTATGCTCATGAAAAACTCTGCTTTTTTATATACTGCATTTTATATCAGTATGAGCGTGTTTTTTGGAATGTTGGCAGCTTATGCCGGGAATTTGCTTGTCAAAACATTCTGATTAGTAGATAAAATGTCCATGATAATGAATTTACACCATATGAATTTTTAAAGAAAGGGATGTAGGATTTAGAAGTATAGGGATGTTTCCTTACCAAATACAATCCCACACCACCTGTATTACCCGTTTAAACTTATAAACATCCAACAACGTTTTGTATTAAATGAAAATGAGTAATTTTTGGACAAACACTCAACCCAGTATTTTCTTAAACATGAGAGTTATATAATATATGGCATAGATTTTGATTATTTTTTTAAGTTGATTGATTTTAAAATAATAAAAAATAATGTGTCATGAAAAAATATAACATTTTTATCGCATTCATATTAATCCTGTCGCCTGTTTTAGTTAATGCAGGAGACAGCATTAAATGGAATATTGACAAGGACCACAGCAAGGTTCAATTCAAGGTGGTTTACCTGGGGATTAATGATGTGTATGGACAATTCAATGAATATGAAGGAACAGTTACTACAGAAGGCCAGGATTTTGAAGGTGCTGTAGTTAATATGGTCATTTATACAAACAGCATAGATACTGATAATGAAAAGCGGGATAAACATTTGAAAAATGACAGGAACTTTCTTTATATTGAGCGATATCCCGAGATAAAGTTTCAATCTGCATCCTTCAAAAAAACAGGAGAAAATAAATACAAAATGGTTGGTAAACTAACCATAAAAGGAGAAACAAAGACAGAAGAATTTAATGTAGAATACAATGGATTGGTTGATACAGACGATAAGACCAAAGTTGCATTTGTCGTTTCAGGGAGTATAAACAGGTTTGATTATAACGTGGATTGGGACAGGTCTTTCTCGGAAGGATTGGTTGTAAGCCAGGAAATAGATATAATATGTACTGTATTATTAGTTAAACAATAAACAAAATTCAACAATAGTTGAGAACCCTGCAGATAGATTTTAAAACAGCTTTTATGGCGATTGCTATAATTATAGTGTCGTGCTCTAAAAGCATTATTGCAGGGGATACTGTTTATGTAGTTCAGCAGGCATGGCATACAGGTATTGTATTGAAAACATCTGGTATATCGCCGGAAACGTGTCCCGGGATCGAGAAATATAAACAATACACTTATCTTGATATCAGTTGGGGAGATGAACGGTATTATCAACATATAGACCCCGGTATCGGACTCGCCCTGAGAGCTGTTCTTTTCCCTACAACCGCCGTTATTAAATATACAGGAATACGATCTTCTGTAACGCGCTATTATAAGCACTCGAATCTCGTGCAAATTGTACTGGACAGCACGCGTTTCAATTCACTTTGCATGTATATTTCAAAGAGTTTCCAGCGCGATTCATTAAACAGGATTATTCCTAGCACGGCATATGGAAAAGCAGAGCATTTTTACCTTGCAAAACAGGAATATCATCTTTTTCGCACGTGCAATACCTGGGTTATTGCAGCCTTTGAAAAAGCCGGGCTTAAAATAAATTCTTTTTTCGTTTTAACAGCCGGGCAATTGTTCCGCAGGCTAAAAAAGCTGGAACAAGCTGTATTTATACAAAAAGAATAACTATTCCAATATAATTTTTCGCAGCACGTATCCTTTATCACTTGAAATAACAAGATAATAAAGCCCGCGTGATAAATGCCTCACGTCCAATTGTTCGGAAATGTATCGTTTGTTCCTGTATTTAGATACATGAACAAGTTGGTTTCGCGTGTTATACATCTTGAGCACGAAACTCGTGTTGCTCTTCGCGTTCAGTTCAATATTGAAAAATTCATGAGCCGGAACAGGGAAGATACCCAGGTCAAAATAATCGTTTGCTAATTCTTCTATGCCCACGGGAGCAACAAATATAGAGCTTTTTGCTTTGCATTGATTCATTGCTGTTACTGTTACACTATATAAGCCTTGTTGTGTAACCTCGAGGGTGGAAGCGGTAGAAGCATCATCCCAAAGATATGCCTGGTAAGTATTGGTTAAACTTAGTGTATGAGGGAATGAAGTTTCAAGTGTATCACTTGCTGTTTCCCATTGTATTTCAGGAGCGCCCAGGAGATGTGCAGAACCGTCAAGAGTATCATTCCGGGTGAATAAATCGCCTGAAAGATTCGTGATAACCTTTATATCTAAATTACCCGGGCCTTCGCGTTTGATCACGGAGTCAAATGTATAAACAAATGTTTCGTCAGGATAAATATTGGTTCCTCCCGGTATATTGTTTACCCTGAATTCTTCAGTTACTTTGTTACTTTGGTCATACATGTAACTAATTGTAACCAGGTTCGAGGTCAGTATATTGGTCCCTTTGTTTTTTAACGTCACCTCAAGCGGATACATATCTGTTATTCCACAAACAGTATCATGTGCTAATGCAACCGGGGAGATATCATCATAATAAATTTCAATAAATATGGAATCATTGCTTGAACATCCTTTTGAATTGGTTACCGTGACAAAATAATGATCCATTGCATTGGCAGTATATGTCGAATCCGTTGACCCGTCACCCCATGAATAGGAAGCATAACTTCCAGAAATGGTTATTTCATAAGGAAGGTCTGTTGTTATCGTATCACCATTCCAGCCAATATCAGGGATGCCATGTAAATATACATTTTTCGTGAGCGTATCATTATAGTAAATACTATCATTATCAGTTGATGATATGATTTTGTACATGTACGATCCATTTTGAGAAAGTGCTATGGTTGAGTCAAATGCATAAGAGAATGTATCACCCGGGGCAACAGTATCGGTTATATCTGTAATCCTGAATGTTTCAGTTAAAATATCTCCACCATTAATGATATAACTCAACCGGATGTCATTCGTGTTTAATGTTTGGGTTCCCGTGTTGGTAAATAACACGTTCATGTTATGTGATTGATGGATATTACAAGCGGTGTCCGGGAGTGTTATTGATGTGATTTCAACATCTGTAAATGATTCAATGATATGAATCGAATCATTGGCGCTGCAATTTGCTGTATTATAAACTGTTACATGATATGTTCCGCTTGCATTTACCTCAAAAGAAGGATTGGTTGATCCATCCTCCCAATGGTAAGCATCATACGCTTGTGCCAGGCCTAAATTATGAGGAAATGCAACATGTGCCGTATCTCGCGGGTAATTCCAAACCACTTCCGGCATTCCTTCTGAATAAATGGTTTTACGGGCCGTGTCGTTCCCGGTTATAATATCATTGGATATTTTTGCTATGATTTCATAATCAAATGATCCCACGTTCTTATTCACGTATGTTGAATCAAATTGATAGACAAATGTATTTCCCGGGAAAATAGTATCGGAAATATCTGTTACCGGCAATGTTTCCTGAACCAGGTTGCCCTGATTAATGGAGTAGCTCACGGAGATATTTCCTGAAGTTAAAGGCCTGGTCCCAGTGTTTTTCATAAGCGACTCCACCGGGTCGTTCGGCGTAAGGCCGCAGGATGTGTCCGGCATTTGGATACTCAGGACTGAAATATCAGTATACACGAGTTTTATTTTAACCTGATCTGATGCCTGGCATCCGTTTGTATCGGTTACTGTTACAGAATACATATCATCACCTGTAAACGTTGAGGAATTCAAAACAAATGTTCGTGTTGTATCATTATTATGCCATTGATACCCGGGAAATTCTGATCCTGCATCAAGAGTATATTCTGCAATATCATAGTAGGTGGTATCGTCTTCTCCATAGTCTAAGTCAACCGTGGGTAATATATAAGTAGTTAATTGAGTGGTAAGGGTATCATTGCTTTTCACGGAATCCCTGTCCATTGCAGTATACGATTTAAACGCGAACGTGCTACCGGCTGCAATGTTCAACGAGTCATTGAATGTAAATGTTAATGAATCGTTTGGATAGAAGTTACTTGCAAGCACGATTGTATCTTTCACAACAGGGCCTGAATTAACCTGGTATATGACCGGAATTGGTGTGACGGGGCGAATGGTATCAGAACCCACGTTTGTTATTTCAACCTTTATTGGTTCACTGGTCATATCACCACATGTATTTCCCGGGGTAATTATTTCAGTGATACTAACATCGGGTATGACCAATGTAACCAACGATGAATCTACAGCAGGGCAATTATGGACATCGGCTACAGTAACTGTATAGTAATCCGGGTAACCAACCGTGTCTATTAATAATGTAGAATCTGTTGATGCATCTTCCCATGTAAAATATTTATATGTCGTATCGCCCAGGCGTGCATTCAGGCGGAATGAGAATCCCACGTGTACAGTATCCCGGGGGGTAATAGAAAATGTTGGATAACCCCATACATGCACATTCATATTAACAGTATCATTTGCCGTGGTATCATCTTCTTTGTATGTAGTCAGGATGGTATCAATATAAGCCACGAAATTATAAGATTTTTCGACAAGCATATTTTCGGCCGAGTCGAAATAATGGATATATGTACTGTCAGGATACACGGTGTCTGCAATCATGAATGTATCGGAAACCGGCAAACCACCTTCAAATTGATATCCGGCAACAACATAATAGTTGGCACGGATGGTGTCAGTACCATAATTAGTAATTTCAATGGCAACGGGAACGCTGTCCCCGAGTTCACAGTCACTTTGAGGATTCGCTATATTGGAAACACCGATATCTGCTATAAGCCTTACGATTTCGACAGTATCTTTAGCGATACACCCGGTTGATTTATCTGTTACAATTACATTGTATATTCCTTCTTCAGGCACATGATAAACAGAATCTTTGGAGATGGTATCATTCGAGCCGGCTTTTTGCCATGCATACCTGTTATCAGGGCCAGGGTAAGCATCTAAAATAATTGTATCAGGATAACAAGTGTATTTTGTACCACCAAATTCAACATAAGGTTTTCTTACCACGACTATTTTATTCACGGTATCATTGATAATATTCAAATCTGTTTTCGTAGTGTCTCCCTCCGATGCAGCCAAATTGAAAACAGGGTATGCAATCAATTCATAAATACCGGATTGATACATATCAAACGTGTTTTTTAATGTATAATGAAGCGTGTCTCCCTGCGCGAGGTCTTTGGATAAGACAAACGTGTCAATTACTGTAGGCTCTCCATTGAAATCAACACCAATATGCAACGTGTCACCTGCATGCAACGTGTCAAAATAATAATTTGTAATGGCTGTTTTAATTTTTTCAGCAGGAGATAATTCACATGCACTTTCAGGGTAAGTAATAGAATCAACACCAAAGGCAGGCACTTCATAGAGCATAAAGTCATCAAAACCTATTCCTTCATTCACATTATTGGAGTTACTGGCGAATCGTATTCTGAATTGAACTTTGGATTGCCCGGTAATTTCGGGGGGAAGGATTTGTTTGATTGTTTTCCAATTGGAAAACGTTGTATCCCACCCTTTTATGCCGAGGCTTTCAATAGTGTCATTGTTATACCAGGGCCAAGTGGCCGGGCCGTCATCTTGTTTTTCTATTACTGACCAGGTATTACCCCCGTCAATAGAATAGTCCATTACAGCCCCGTCTTTATATTGCTCGAGATCTAATATATAGTCAAATTGAATAATAGCATATCGTTGATCACTGAAATTAAAGCAGGGGCTTGTCAAAAATGAAGAATCATTGTTGTTGTGATTATAGTCAATATCCGTGGCCCATGCTTTGGTTCCGGAAGAAGCCTCGAAAATATGAAAGCCGGAAGGTTCACCGTACTCCCATGAATAATTTCTACCGGATGGAATCCAAAAACCGTCGGACGATTCAAAATCATCGGCATAGGGAAGATGATAAGTCGGGAAGACCAATAAATTTCTGAAAAGAGTATCATTTTCAGTATATTGATCTGTAGACATTAAAGTTGTTGCAAATAGTTGTGTTGAATCATAATTATAAGGATCTGAAAGGTCTACTGTTTCTGAAAAGACAAATAGTGTATCCTGTCCCGGCATCAGCGTTCCATAAAAAGTATCTATAGCTGTTCGTGTAGTGCTTCCTGTAAATGAATACATCAAAGGGATGGGGTTTTTGGTGGGTTTCCCGGCATAATTACTTATAATCACTTTTACCGTATCATTTGCTGTATGATTACAACCATGAGTCGGGGTGATCCATTTTTTAATGCCTACATCCCGTTTAATTTCTGTACCTCCTAATGCAAGGTTGTCTATGTTCCAACTACTTAGTTGTTTGGGTTGGAAATTATCTGTTGGCCCCACGCCAAATTTAATCCGGCATGAATCTTTTTTTGTAAATTGAGGGATGGAATATTGTTTGATGTCCCAATGTTTATCATGAACCACGTTTTTATCATTATTCCACAATTTTTGCCATGTATTTCCCCCATCATTGCTAACCAAAAGGTCTACTTTATCTCCATTGCCTTCATCGTACCAATCGGTATTCAATTTTCTATAAAAATGGATACCCACGTCTTTATAAAATTTGCAATTAAACACGGGACTCACCGCCCAGTAGGTGGTATCCATATTTGCCTGGTAATTTCCGTCTCCTGTTAAGTCATAGCCCAAAATATTTGTCCCAATAATGCTATTTTCCGGGTCGGGATTGGCATACACTGTATCTCCAAGCCCAAGGGGAGCAGTTATTTCAAATTCTCCATTCATTGTCCACGGGATGCCCTGATCAAAATCATCATAAAAAATCCCGGAGGTTATGGTTATTTCTCCAGCCGGTGAAATGTCATTTGACGGGGAATGATTTACAATGGGTACGCTATTCGTATCTCCACCGAAAACATAGTAAATGCTGTCACCCTTCCTGTAAATATGCTCGTTAAACGTAATTGAATTGGTATCAATGATGGTTTTGATGCTTTTTTCACATAAAGCAGCATCGAGGATACTTCCTTCAGCAGCCGCGGTGTCGCAATGATAAGTTAACCATAAATAAGTATACCCGGAAGGCAATGATAAGTTTAGATTTTTGAACATTGCTTTATTACCTGTAAACCCGTTTAACACGCCTATTTCAGTTTCAGGGCTGAATGTTGGATTTTTTGTAGTAAATAATTTAATGCCATCCGGGGAAACATGCTCATTGGTATCATTTAAACTTTGAAAAGCAATTGAATCCAGTATTAAATCGCCACTGTTTCCATACGCGCCTAATTTTATTTTAACGAGTGGTATTTGTTTATAACCCGATGGTATACTGCTCACAGGATATTGAGAAACATCCACGCTTTGAAGATGGATTGGGATGATGCCTGTTTCAATAACCGAAATACTATCTATGCAAGTGCCGTATCCCCAGCCTGTTATTCCTTCAAACCCAATATACGAGGTACTTGACAGTATGCTGTCAGGTAAAAAAATCTCTCGTTTTGTCCATTCATTTACAGCCTGATCATAATGTTTATTAAGATATACCCAATTACTATCCAAATGTTGTTTAAAATAAACTTTTAATTCATCCTGAAACCCTCCACTCGGCACCTGGGCATGCCAAAACGTGAGCATGGGTTTTATAGCAAATTCAAGATCAATGGGTGTTGTAACCAATTTGGTGATTCGCGGTATTGAACTATTATAGTACAAAACAGCATTATATTCCCCTTTATGAGCAGTGTCAGGAAAATTAAACGCCCCCCCGTAGCCTCCTTTTAAAAAACTCCAGTCTTCTCCAAATGTAACATATTCATTAAACCAGT
Source organism: uncultured Bacteroidales bacterium (assembly GCA_964413555.1). GTDB lineage: Bacteria > Bacteroidota > Bacteroidia > Bacteroidales > JBBRXJ01 > CAYMKE01. The sequence goes on from CAYPTK010000004.1 coordinate 24,108, forward strand.
TTAAGGGCTTATTGCCATCATGTTCAAATCCTTCTGTAAAATATGTTTGTGCCTGAATATTGATAGTAAACAAAAACAGGAACAGGATGTTGGTTAACCAGGAAATTGTTTTCATGGATTTTAATGTTTAATGTTATTAAAATGAGGCTGTTATAATTCTACATGTACAAAGATACATTTTTAAAATCATATTGTTAAAGTGACCTATATTACTACAAATAGTACGATATGGCAAAAAAAAAGTTTCATTTTACGAACTTTTTTTGTTTATATTCGTATTAATAAAAGTAATAACAAAGAAATTTGTATAAAAAATTGATTGATGTGAAAAGATCCCTGAAGTATATATATATATTATTTATTATCCTGGGCAGTTTAAATGTAAAAGGCCAAACCGATACTGAATTCTGGTTTGTAGCACCCAATATTACCAGCGGGCATTGGTGGTGGCATGCCGGCACCCCGAGTGAACCGGGAGCTGTACCCATTTACCTTACATTAACCGCGATGGAACTCCCGGCGCAAGTCACCATTAACCAGCCGGCAAACCAATATGATGCTATTACAAACCCGGATGGATTTCAAACCATTACGGTGAACCTTAATGCTAATGAATCAAAAACCATTACATTGGTTGACAATAACATGGATCATGCTGACAGCGTGATGCTCAAAAACCTGGAGAATTTTCCTTATATGACGGTTAATAATAAAGGGTTAAATATACAGTCAACCAACTTAATCACTGCATATTACGAGGTCGCTGAATATTTTAATACAGATATCTATGCATTAAAAGGCAGAAATGCCCTGGGAACCGATTTTTATGCTTCATTTCAAACTGCCAAAAATCTTGGGAATTATTCTCCAACCCCTTATTCAGCCATTGATATTGTAGCCACGGAAGACAATACAACAGTACATGTTTTCCCGACAAACCCTGTGATGGGGATGGGTGCTGCCCCGTTTGACATTACTTTGGACAAAGGTGAAACTTATTCTGTCATCCCTGCAGACAAAAGGGATGTGGATGATAATCTCAGGGGAACCCGGATTACAACAGACGGGAAAAAAATTGCCGTAACCATTACCGAAGACTCTAAAATAGAAGAAGGCTGCCGGGATATGATCGGCGACCAGACCATCCCGTTAGAAGCAATGAACAGCAAAGGAGTTATGGCGCCTATAGTTGGGAAAGAGTATATTGTAATGAAAGGGAACCTGGAAGATGCCGGGTCTGCATATGACCAGATTTATATACTGGGAACTGTAAATAATACAAACCTTCAAATCATTGATGTTACCAACGGGGATACGGTGACTACAACCATTCATCAACAAGGAACAGAACCATATATTATTAATGAAACGAATGATGGTGAAGCCATTACATATGTCAAAGCGGATGAGCCTGTTTATGTATGGCATATCACGGGAGGTGGTGATGGATGTGAAGAAGGAGCGGCAGTATTGCCTGCCATAGACAAATGCACCGGATCATCGAAAGTAGGGTTTGCCCGGTATACAGATCACAGCAAGTTTATTTTGAATATTATGGTGCGTAATGGTGCCGAAGGTAATTTTGAACTCAATGGCGACCCCACGCTTGTTCAGGCTGGAGATTTTACGGACATACCCGGGACTCCCTGGGCTGCTGCAAGTTTACATATGGAAGGGGATATTGCCGTGGGCAGTTCAAATATGTTAATAAATACAAAAGATATTTTTCACCTGGGTATTATGAATGGGGATGAACGGACTGGTGGATGTTACGGCTATTTTTCTGATTTCAATGAAGTAGAGGCCGAAGGGATTGTAGCAGGTACAGGACAAACAGGGATAAAAAGCTGTTATGAGGAACCGGTTCAGCTGATTGCAACAGGAGGGACAAATTATGAATGGAAACCCGTGACATATTTGAATGATCCATATATTTCTACTCCCATTTCTACTCCCAAAAAAAGTATTAATTATACAGTATATACTTATGGTGCTTGTAACCAGGTAGACTCGGCAGAGGTTAATCTCCTGGTCGGAAATCCTTTGGATGTTAATTTTGCTATTGACACGGTTCAGGGGTGTTCGCCCTTAACAGTTAATATCACAAATACATCATACGGGATAGGAGGGATGATCACACAACTTTGGCAGATTGACGGGGTCAATTATACCAACCAATACGATCCTCCTCCCAAAACATTTACCAATACATCAGATACCGCCGAAGTACATACCATTATATTATATGGTTCCGACTCATCAGACCTGTGTATTGATTCCATGAGGCGCGAGGTGATTGTTTATCCTCAAATCAATGCAGATTTTCAGGCGAGTGATACAATAGGATGTGCTCCGTTGGATGTATCGTTTACCAATACATCAACAGGAGATACAACAGGTTTATTTTACTGGGACTTTGGAGATGGAGGGACTTCAGGGCAGCTCAGCCCATCTCATGTGTATCAGAATTATACTTCAGATGATACCACTTTCAACGTGGAAATGATAGCTGTTTCGTCATATTTTTGCAGGGATACAGCCAACAAAGACTTCACGATACATCCTTATATACACACCGAGTTTGCTATTGATTCAACGTCATCGTGTGCAAGTTATACAGCTCATATTCATAATAATTCAATAGGTGTGGATACATTCTTCCTTGATTTTGGAGATGGAACAGACACTACATGTACATCATTTTCAACCATTACCCACTTGTATACCAATTCCGATACGGTACCGTATTTTTATACCATAAAGTTAACAGGCGTGAATGAAGAAGGGTGTGTAGATACTTCTGTTCGTCAGGTAAGGGTTTCGCCCCAGGTGAATGCAGATTTCAACCTGACTCCAACCCGGGGCTGTGATTCTGTGATGGTTCAGTTCACCAATGCATCATCCGGGTACCAGCTTTCGTATTCATGGGACTTCGGGGATGGAAGCTCATCCAAGGCAAAGAATCCACAGCATCTTTATACCAATAAAACAGGCCAATTGATTATTGATACGGTCATGCTGGCCATCCAGTCTAAATATTTCTGCAGAGACACCATTTATGATACCGTGAACATTTATCCATACATTAAAGCTGATTTTGCGATGGATACTGTTTACAGCTGCCCTCCTTTTCAGGCAACAATTCATAACCAATCGGTTGGAGTGGATAATTATACATGGGATTTTGACGATGGAACCCAGTCTGCTACTTCTGATACTCTTTTTTCGCATACATATACCAATACCAGTTATACCAATGATTCGGTGTATGTATTAAAATTGGTTGCAAGCAACACCTTTGGCTGTTCAGACAGTTTAACAAGAAATGTTACAGTCTATCCTGATATCGAAGCCGGGTTTACAGCAGATCAATACAATGCTTGTCATCCTGCACGATTTAATTTTATCAGCACATCACAGGGAGCAAGCCAGTACTTATGGAATTTTGGAGACAATTCAACATCTGTCAGCCCTGATTCCACATTTCATCAATATGAAAAAAATAATACTGATACAGTAAAATCATTCAGGGTGAGTCTGTTTGTTACTTCCGGGACTAACGAATGTACGGATTTTATAGATACTGTTGTCACGGTTAATCCATACCTCAAAGCCGTATTTTCTGTAGAAGATTATGTTGGATGCACCCCGTTTGATGCTGAATTTGACAACGGGTCCATAGGGAAAATTGATACCTGCAAGTGGTTTGTGAATGATATACATATGGATACATTTTATGATACAACAGATGTCTCGTATTCATTAACCAATCCTGATTCGACTGAACGCACCTATGCAATACGCCTATACGTATCAAATACCGAAAATTGTTCAGATGTTTATTATGATACGGTAGCTGTATATCCTTACCTCGATGCGGATTTTAATATTTCACCTGCTGACAGTGGATGCCATCCTTTACCTATACAATTTACCGATGTATCAGATGGAAGAGGAAGTTATTCATGGGACTTTGGGGATGATCATACATCAATCCAACAACATCCTTCTCATACATTCCAGAATGCAAACAGTACAAATGATACCGTGTACACAGTTAAATTCAAAATAACAGCTGCAAATTGCAGTGATTCATTAAGTAAAGATGTAACTGTTTTCGCTGTACCCAGTGCACAGTTTAATATTGATTCTGTTGCCGGGTGCACCCCGTTTACTGTAACAATAGATAATAACTCCATTGCCTCAAACCCCGCTTATTTTTGGACTTTTGGTGATGGGAACAGCCTGAATACTTCTTCAGACAGTATATTTTCACATGTTTATCAAAATACAAGTTACACGAATGACTCAGTTTACAGTTTAAAACTCAAGGTGGTGAACCCACGTCAATGTAAAGACAGTCTTTCACAAAATGTCACTATTTATCCACAGATTGAATCAGAATTTAACCCTGATAAATATGTATCGTGTGCACCTGCTCAATTCAGATTTTATAATCAATCGTCGGGGGCGGCCACGTATTTATGGAATTTGGATGACGGGGCAACATCTGTATCACCGGATTCGGTGTTGCACGTGTACGAATGGAATAATTCCGACACGGTCAGAGAATATAATGTAAGTCTTTTCGTGACAGCTCCAAACAAAGTATGCACGGATTTAAAAGATACGATAATCCGCGTGAATCCATACCTGGATGCTTCATTTACAGTTGAAGATTATATTGACTGCCCGCCATTCACGACCACGTTGGCAAACGCGTCAACAGGAAAAATTGACACTTCTTTTTGGTATGTTGAAGATACACTCCGGTATACAGGAAACAACAAGGCAGATTTCAATTATACATATCAAAACATGGATACCATTTCCAAAAAATATCCCGTGAGATTAAGAGTAACAAATGATGAAGGATGTCAGGAAGATTATTATGATACTGTAGCTGTTTTCCCAAAAGTAATTGCAGGATTTGACGTGTCACCGGGATATAAAGGGTGTCATCCTTTTACAGTACAATTCACGGACACCAGCCAGGCAGCTTTAAATTATTACTGGGATTTCGGCGATCTGCAATCGTCAAAATCCAAACACCCATCTCATGAATTTATTAATATCAGCAATACAAGAGATACTACATATACTGTTGAATTAAGGGTTAATTCATACAATTGTGCCGATACTATTTCTAAAACAATTAAAGTGTATGCTGCACCAAAGGCTAATTTAATTGTTGATAAATCTGCAGATTGCCATCCCTTTACAGTGACCGGGCTCAATTATTCCGAGGTCACGTCTGCGCGATATCAATGGGATTTTGGTGATTTAACATACAATACTACCACGGATACCGGCAGTTTTTCACATACGTTTTATAATGATTCAACAAAGGTTCTGGATTACACGATTCAATTGGTTGCAGTAACGGATTCGGGGAGCTGTAAAGACAGCGTTTCTTCAACCATAAAAGTATTTCCGAACGTGACGGCAGATTTCCAGTATGATACCAGTGGTTGTGATCCTATTGAAGTAAGTTTTACAAATCAGTCCAGGAACGGGTATTTTTACCATTGGGAATTTGGAGACGGCATTTTCTCCTCGGAGTTCAATCCGGATCATTATTATGACAATACCACCTGGCAAGACACTACATATACCGTGGAATTGGTTGCAAGATCAAAATACGGGTGTTTGGATACAATTCAGAAAGGTATTGATATTTACCCGACTCCCAACCCACAGTTCACAGTAAAACCAGATTTCCAGGTGTTTGATGAGAACACGATGGTTACCATAAACAATTCAACCGAATTCAGGGAAAATTGGGATTACTCATGGACGTTCGGTGACAATACAAATTCTACCAATGATTCGGCACAATTTGAAAAAGATTATGACGTATGGCCGGAAGCAAAAGACAATTATATATTCCAGGTAAAAGTGATCGCGTCCAATCCTTCTCATCCTGAATGCAATAATCAGGCTATTAAAGAAATCGTGATTGATCCTCCACAACCCATGGCACGGATTGTAATCCCGGATTCAACAGGATGTACACCTCTCACCATTGATTTTGATGCATTATACAAATATGCTGACACGGTTATTTGGGAATTTGGTGACGGCACATCAGTAACCGGAGAATTTACTCCAACGCATACATACGATACCGCGGGAGTATATATTGTAAAGCTTACAGTAAAAGGCGAAAAAACCAAAGAAGATTATGATTACCAGTACGTGGAAGCATACCAGGTACCTTTAGTGGATTTTTACCCGCGAAATGATACCATTTCATTGCCTGATGCTACAATTCAGTTTAATGACAGATCGCTTTATTCTGATTATAGTTATTGGGATTTTGGAGATGGCCATACATCTACCAAAAAGCGGCCGGTCCATTCATATTCAAAAGCAGGGGTTTATGATGTAATGCTCAAAGACTCAACCATAAACGGCTGTGTTGATTCATTGGTTGTTGAAAATGCCGTTTTTGTAACCGCTCCACTCAAATTGGAATTCCCTAATGCTTTTGTTCCTGACCAATCTGGGCCAACCAAAGGAGAATATGATACTTTAGATATTCAAAGCGGTATAAAAATATTTCATCCTTTGCATAACAATGTCAAAGAATATCATTTGCAAATATTTAACAGGTGGGGAGAAAAACTCTTTGAAACCCGGAATCCAATGAAAGGCTGGGACGGTTATTATAATGGTACTTTATGTAAACAGGATGTTTACATTTACAAAGTAGAAGTGAAATATATAACCGGTAAAACAGAAGAACGGGTTGGGAGCGTGACACTGCTAAGATAACCGGCTATATAGAAAATCAATTATATTTGTGTTTTAAACTTTTATAAAGACAAAAATAAAATTTGACTATTGAGATATATCATACACATATTAATATTGATCAGCATGCTTAATGAAATTCACGCGCAAGATCCTCATTTTTCCCAGTTTTACTCTACCCCTCTTTATCTTGCCCCTTCATTTGCAGGCACGTCTTCACAAAAATCCAGAGCGGCATTTAATTATCGGAACCAATGGCCGGAAGTAAGCCAGGCATTCACAACAAGAGCGTTTTCATTTGATCATTTTTTTTCGGAAATAAAAAGTGGCATAGGAATTCTTTTTGCAAATGACGTGGCTGGTGTCGGGAATTTAAGCACGATTAATATTGGAGCCCAATATTCATATGATTTCCAGGTAACACGGGAAATACACGTGAGGCCGGGGACACATATTTATTATACACAGCGGAAAGTAGATAATGATTTACTGCTTTTTTATGATGAAATTTCTGAAAATATAGATTATAGTGTTGCACCCGAGCCTGATGAATTGAAATCTGATATTGATTTCGCGACGTCTGTTATCGTGTATAGTAAAACATATTGGGGAGGAATTACATTCGACCACCTTTTAAATGCAAATCAATCATTATATGGCGACAAGGCATTGATTCCTTTAAAGATCTCATTATTTGGAGGATACAGGTTTCCCCTGAAAAGGAAGTTGTTGTTATCATTTGAAGAAAGTTTAACGGTTGCATTTTTATATAATATACAAGGTGATTATAAACAGCTTCAACTGGGAAGTTACTATCATAAAAACCCCCTTGTTTTTGGGATGTGGTACAGGGGGATTCCTTTTTTTAAAGGAAATTTTCCGGGTAGTGATGCACTGATTTTTTTAATGGGATACAAAATTGAAAATGTAAATGTGGGATACAGCTATGATTTTTCAATATCAAAGCTTAGGAATTTAACAGGAGGCGCCCATGAAATTTCATTGGTGTTCAATTTTAAAATTAAAGAATGGCAAAAAAAGCCCACGTCCGTGCCGTGCCCGCATTTTTAAAAGATATATTATCCCGGGGTTACCCGTTTATAAAGTAATAAATATGAATAGCAGTTGTTTATTCATTGAGTTAATTTAATATTACAATAACCCGGTATTACATTTATATTTTGTTGCATTATACAATATTATTTAAGGGGGCTTCTAATAATTCCTTTCTTTCAAAAAACAAATAGAATAAAT
>CAYPTK010000005.1:0-2427 GCA_964413555.1 uncultured Bacteroidales bacterium
CATTAACAGGGGTGATTCAAGCGTGTTATTATGTTTTATGAAGCACGATCCATTATTCCACTGTTACTTTTTGTTTTTGATATATTTCAGACAACGCGTGCCATGCTTTATAGATATCAGTAATATTGTTGAAAGATAACGTCAGCTTATTGTTTTTTTCTTCCAGGTTATATTTTTTATAATCTTTTTGAATATTCTCCAGTATATTTTTGAATACAGGTGATTGATAATATGGAGATTCCTGGTCGGGCACGAAGTACGCGATCATGCGTTTGTTTTTCAGTATTAGTTTCTCAAATCCTAAATCCATGGCCAGCCATCGTAAACGGACCACTTCAAGCAAATCTTTTGAAGGGGGCGGGAGTTTTCCGAACCGGTCTGTTAATTCATATTCAAATGATTGCAGTTCTTCTTCTTGCTTCATGTTATCGAGTTTCCTGTAAAGATGGATCCGTTCTGTTGCATTGCTGATATAATAGTCAGGAAGCAGCAGTTCCATGTCTGTTACGATCTGACAATCATTTACAAATTTCATAGAGTCAAAGTTTGTTCCCTGCCTGGTGTTATCTTTGTTTTCATCTTTAAAAACATCTTTGTATTCGTTTTGTTTCAGTTCGTGAAGTGCTTCATCGAGGATACGATGATATGCTTCAAAGCCAATATCAGTGATGAATCCGCTTTGTTCTCTTCCCAGGAGGTTCCCGGCTCCCCTGATGTCCAAATCCTGCATGGCAATGTTAAAACCGCTTCCCAGCTCCGAAAAGTCCTCTATGGCCTTAAGTCTTCTCCTGGCTGGTGCAGGCAGTGTGCCAAGCGGTGGTGCCAGCAGGTAACAATATGCTTTTTTATTGGACCGGCCTACCCTGCCCCTGAGTTGATGCAAATCGCTCACACCAAAGTTTTGGGCATTGTTGATAATAATCGTGTTGGCATTGGGTATATCAAGCCCGTTTTCAATGATCGTGGTCGCGATCAATACATCATAATCTCCTTTGATGAAATCAAGAATGATATTTTCAAGTTCTGCCGGTTTCATCTGTCCATGAGCAACAGCAGTACGTATATCAGGACATATTTTTTGAACATAGTGTTCAACGCCTTTGATGTTGTGCACCCAATTATGAATAAAAAAAACTTGCCCGTTCCGGCTTGTCTCATAATAAATGGCTTCCCTGATGGTATCTTCATTGAACGTGTGAAGTTCGGTAATGATCGGGTGCCGGTTTGGAGGCGGCGTATAAATTACCGAGAGATCTCTTGCACCCATTAATGAAAACTGAAGAGTCCTGGGAATGGGGGTGGCTGTTAACGTGAGTGTATCTACATTCAACTTGATCTTTTTTAATTTTTCTTTTACAGCTACACCGAATTTTTGTTCCTCATCAATAATCAGTAGTCCCAGGTCTTGAAATTGTATGTCTTTGCCAATGATCCGGTGGGTGCCTATAATGATGTCAATTTTCCCTTTTTTGATGTTTTCAATGGTTTGTTTTTGATCTTTTGTTGTTTTGAGTCGTGAAATATAATCAATGGTGCAGGGAAACCCCTTTAGCCGTTCTGTAAACGTATTGTAATGCTGGAGTGCCAGGATGGTTGTCGGCACCAGCACGGCCACCTGTTTGCTGTCAGATACAGCCTTGAATGCAGCCCTGATAGCTACTTCTGTTTTACCAAAACCCACATCCCCACATACCAGGTAATCCATTGGAACCCTTGACTCCATAGCCTCTTTTACACTGTTTGTTGTTTTATGTTGATCAGGAGTGTCTTCATATATAAAGGAAGCTTCCAGCTCTTTTTGCAGGTAAGTATCCGGGGTGAATGCAAAGCCTTTTTTTTGTTTTCGCAAAGCATACAGCTGGATTAATTCCCTGGCTATGTCTTTTACTTTTTGTTTGGTTTTTTGTTTGAGGGTTTGCCAGGCACCGCTTCCTAATTTATAGATTTTTGGCGGTTCGCCTTCTTTTCCTTTGTATTTTGAAATCTTATGTAATGCATGAATACTAACAAACAGGGAGTCATTATCTTTGTAAATAAGCTTAACCGCTTCCTGTTGTTGCCCGTTATTATCAATTTTTTGCAATCCGCCGAATGTACCAATGCCATGGTCAGTGTGTACCACGTAATCACCGGGATGTAAATCGCCCAGTTCACGGATGGTCAACGATTCTTTTTTAGAAAAACCATGTTTCAGGCCCGAACGGTAGTACCGGCCGAATATTTGATGGTCGGTATAGCAACATATTTTGATATCATTGTCTATAAATCCTTCATGAAGAGTATCAAGCAAAGATTCGAAATGCACATCATGGTCTATATCCAGGAAAATAGCATTCAGGCGTTCAATTTGTTTTTGATTATTGGAGAGGATGATATTTTGATATCCTTTCTCTTCATTTTCTTTCAGGTTATTGCCCAGCATTTCAA
>CAYPTK010000005.1:2437-30288 GCA_964413555.1 uncultured Bacteroidales bacterium
GCATTTCAAAGTTCTTATTGAATGCAGGTTGTGGTTTGGTTTTAAACTCGATGGTATGTTCGGTTAAATAGTAAAAAGGCAGGTTGTATTCAATGACAGGAAACCCGGCCAATTTATTCAAAAAATCGTCACCATGGTCAAATGCAATTGGATCATCGTCATCTTTCCTGTGCTGTAAGCCAACCTCGTATACAGAATTGACCTTTTGTTTCAGCATACCTGCTTCTTTTATCCAAAACCACGTGTTACCCGGGAGCATTTCAAGGAATGATTGTTTTTCTTCTTTGATGGCATGTATATCAGGCAGGATTGAAATGCTGTTTAATTTATCTTTGGACAACTGGCTTTCAACATCAAATGATCTGACGGATTCAATTTCATCTCCAAATAAATCAATACGAAAAGGCAATTCAGATGAAAATGAAAATATATCAATGATGCTTCCTCTAACTGAAAACTGGCCGGGTTCATATACAAAATCTACACGTTCAAAATTAAAACGAGCCATTAATTCCATGATTTCATCCAGGGATATTTCTTTCCCGGTAGCTAAATTCAATGTTTTCTCTTTTAAAGAATCTCGTGCAATCACCTTTTCAGCAATGGCTTCAGGATACGTGACGATGATATAGGGCCGTGGTGTCTGAAGTGCATCCATCACTTCCGTTCTTAATTGGATATTGGTTTTATCTGTTTTATTGTATTTTACGGCGTTTTTATACGATGAAGGGAATAAAAAAACCGGGGTCTCTTTTTGCAGTTTACTGATGTCATTTAAAAAATAAGCAGCTTCTTCTTTATCGGGCAGGATAAAAAAGGTTATGCCGTCTTTTTTATGACATATAGCTCCCGCGAGTGCATCAAATGATCCTTTTATTCCATTTAACCGGATTTTTTGTTCGTTTTGATTAATAAGCCTATGCAACTCAGATAATTTCGGGTGCCGTGATAATGTATTTTCAAGTTCTTTAAAATTCAAATCTCTTAATGTTTTGATAAGATCAATGCAAAATTATATTTTTTTATTTTCTGTACAATTTAAAAACTTATCAGGTTTTAAATTGGTACTTTTAATTGCACTTTATTTATCGAAAATGCAAATAAATAGTCATAATTTATTTATTTTGTTGTTTTAACCTGCATTCCAAAAACATTAAAAGCCGGAATTTAAAATATGTACAATATTCTAAAAGAGAACAGGTTTTTTTATATCCCTTTTCTTATATTTTTAGCAGCGGGCATCCCCTTGGTTTTATCCATTCCTAAACTTCAGCTCCATCTTTATACAAACCAGTTTCATCATGAATTACTCGATTATTTTTTCCGGTATATCACCCATTTAGGTGGTGGATATCTATTATTGTTTGCAGGGTTGGTATTTTTATTCATCCGGTTCCGGTGGGGGATAATTGTATGGGGGACTGGGATATTCACGGGATTTTTGGTTCAACTTTTTAAACGTTATGTATTTGACGATTTAAAACGGCCTGTTGAATTTTTCGAAAAAGGAGTCCAATTGTATACAGTAGAAGGAGTAAACCTTCATACATATTTTAGTTTTCCTTCCGGGCATTCTGCCAGTGCTTTTGCATTATTTCTTTGCATGGCCTTCTTTGCCAGGTCGTCTTTCATTAAATTTTCGTGTTTCATCATTGCTTTATTTGTCGCGTATTCACGAGTATATATATCACAGCATTTTATGATGGATATTGTTGCAGGCTCATTTATAGGGGGTTCATGTGCTACCATCATTTATTATTTTATCAATAAACATCCAGCCGGGTGGCTTGATAGATCTATTATTAAAAGATTTTGTTCATGAATTGGAATTCAAAGCATAGTGTTTTCGGATTGCTTATCTTGCTCATTATTTTGTTGCTGTCAAATCATACTGTTCCTTTATGGGATCAGGATGAAGCGGCTTATGCCGGTTTTGCTAAAAACATGGTAGAACAGGGAGAATGGGTAGTTCCGGATTTTACATGGTCTGATATTCATAAAAAACCACCTCTGCACATGTGGTTGATCGCTGTAACGTATAAATTATTTGGTATAAATGAATTCACCACCCGCTTGAGTTCTACTATATCAGTGTTTTTAATCTTTGTCATGCTTATGTTCCTAAGTAAAAAGGTCTTTGGTAAGTCCATCCCTTTTCTTGGCATCATGGTATTAGGGACATCATTGTTAGTGACAACACTTGGAAAAATCGCGTTCACAGATGGATTACTTTTGTTATTCAGTACCTCGTGTGCATTAAGCATTATTCATGTATTGTTATACAGATCTGTTCAATGGGCAGTTGTTTTTTGGATTTCTTTTGCATTGGCATTGCTGGTAAAAGGCCCGCCAATCATTATATTTACAGGGTTGTTTGGAGCTATTCTCCTGTTTTTTCATGCAAAAGGAAAAAATATACTATTCCTTAAACCCTGGTTTTTTTTCCCCCTCTCCCTCGTACCATTGTTTATTTGGGTGTATTTTGTTTATCTAACCGGGGGAAAAGAATTGATAAACTGGCTTTTAGATTATTATATCTTACAACGTATCGGGGGAACCGTGTTAGGCCAGACAGGCCCCCCGGGATATTACCTTATGACATTCATTATTTTCTTTATCCCGTTTATCATGTTTATCCCTGGTGCTGTTTACAATTCTTTTGCAAGTATTATAAAAAAAAGGAACAGCATTCTTTTTATTGTTAGTGCCTGGTTTATTGCCGGCTGGCTTATTTATGAATTATTGCCAAGCAAACTTCCTTCTTACACAGCCACTGCTCATGTGCCCCTTGGGTTATTAATTGCCATTGAATATAAAAAGATCACGTTAAGCCCGGGGAGATTCAGGTATTTTAACGTGGGTTTTATTGCACATCTTATTCTAAATATTGCATTGTGCGCGGGCTTATTCATTGCCCCATCATACCTGAATATTCAATATCCATTTGTATTTTATTTTACCGGAATTTTATATGGCACAGGGATCCTGTTTGTCACATATTTACAATTAAAACATCAGTATCAACGTATGATGGTCCTGATGATCATCAACGGGATCGTGTTGCTGTTATGTTTATGGGGATTGGTTATTCCTTCATTGGATACCCTTACCGGGAGTACCAAAAGGGTGGCAGAATATCTTGAACATCATGCTAAACCGGGAACAACAATCGTTATTTCAAACAAACACGGCAAGCCTCCAAGTTTACCTTTTTATCTTGAACAACGGTTTTTAACTGTTGAAGAAAGTTATAAACTTCCGGATTTATTAAACAAACTAAAATCAAATGAGCCTTATGCATTCATTTTGAATAAAAATAAAGCAATTAGACTAAAAGAAGAAATGATGCAAATTGACATAAAAAAGATTTCGTCTTTGAGTACCGATCGTTTAGACCCTAAACAATATTATATTGTATTGAACAAACAATCTCAATTAAAGAAAATTAAACAATAATATCATTTCAAATGATCAATGATTTAATCATTACTGTCATTTTGCCTGCATACAATGCAGAGTTGACAGTTGAAAAAACATACAGGGAAATCCCGATGGATATTGTTGACCATGTTATCCTGGTGGATGATAATAGCGCGGACAATACACTTGAAGTTGCCAAAAAACTGGGGATTGAACATATTATTAAACATCCTGTAAATAAAGGTTACGGGGCAAATCAAAAATCGTGTTATAACAAGGCTCTTGAAATCGGCTCAGACATCGTGGTGATGTTGCATCCTGATTATCAATACACGCCAAAGCTTATTCATTCAATGTGTTATTTGATTGCAAATGATGTATATAAAGTTGTACTAGGTTCAAGAATATTGGGAAAAGGAGCGTTAAAAGGCGGGATGCCTTTGTATAAATACATATTAAACAGGATATTAACATTTATCCAGAACCTGTTGATGTTTCAAAAGCTTTCGGAGTATCATACCGGGTACAGGGCATTTTCGTCAGAAGTTCTCGAAAACGTTAATTATAATATTAATTCGGATGATTTTGTTTTTGATAATCAAATGCTCGCGCAAATTCTTTATTTGAATTATGACATTGCAGAAATCACCTGTCCCACGAAATATTTTAAAGAAGCTTCTTCCATTAATATAATAAGGAGCATCAAATATGGTATGGGGGTATTGGGCGTGTCACTTGCCTATTTTTTGCAAAAAGCACGGGTGGGTAAATTCAGGATGTTTAGCCGATAAAACACCTTTTATCGTTATGTATTACAGCAATTTTTGTAGAATAAGAAAAAGAATTCAGAATAAAAAAAGTTTAAGGGATTTGAATTATTGCAATAGTTTGAAGGGTTAAAAAAATCTAAATCCTTGATTCTGAATTTTGGATACTCAGAATCAACCTTCATTAAAATGATAGTTGAACTTTGATAATCAAATCCTGATCGACTTCCATGCTTCCAATCTACCACCAGGCACCGCGGCTATTGTATAATTGAATAAAATTTTCTATTGACCTGTCATATGTTTTCTCTATATCAGCGGGGAAATAACATGCAGGCAGTTCGCCCATCCTCCTGTGGCTTTGCAGGCAGTCACAACACATTCCTTTTTTACTGCATGGGTACGTGCAATTACAAAAATTCTTATTTTTTTCTTGTTTACATTCCATAAATAAAATGCTTTGGGTTTATATAAATTAATCTGTATGCTAAAATATAAAATATAAAGACAATTGCAAATATTCGGATTTTAAAAAATATAATTTTAATTTTGTGAATCATACAATCTCAATTATCTTTACTTATTCATTTTTTAATAGAAGAAATATGTATCCATTATTCATGGAAATTTAATAAATAGTATAGATTAAAGTTTTTAATAAAAAAATCACATGAAGATAAAAAAAACAGTATTCATATATATATTGGCTTTATTTACTTTGCACTCTTTAGCTCAAACATCATCTTCGGGGGTTAAACAGGACAGTACTTCTTACGAGACAACACGGGCTGATTATTATGAAGATAATTTTTTTTCCGGGATTTCAGATAGTGATTTAAAAAAATACGCTATTATTGGAGCAAAAATCCAGGAGTTACAAATGGAAACGCTAGAGAAAATTGACAGTGTCATTAAAATGTCAGGCATTCCATGGATTCAATATCAACAAATGGCAGATTATGAAAGCAAAGTTTCTAAAGAAGATTCTTCATTTACCGTGATACAGATGGAAAAATTCAAAACGGTGAATAAAAAAATACAAAAGATACAGGAACAATTACAGGAGAAGAATCGTGAAATTGCCAGGTCTCATGGTATGTCCATGAGGGAATTTCTGATTATTACAGATGAAATACAACGAGATGAAGATCTATATGAACGTTTCATAAAGATTCAACAATCAGTATTACAGGACTGATCGTTATTGGAAAGTATTTCTCCATTACATTACCAAATATGACGATAATGTTTACTTTGGAGCATTGTTTTTTTGAAATCAATACTCCAAAGTAAGTACTTAAAACGGTAAATTCATTGAATTGAGTAAATCTTTTACAATATCACTTTTTTTTAAGTAACTTCCAGATTATACCCTTCTTTTGAAATTTCGCTTGCACGTTTCAGGGCGAATTCCTTTTTAAAGTAGACCTTGGGTTTGTAAGGCCCAAAAACCGGGTATCGTCCAACTTCATTATCCCGGTCGATAAAATTATATCCAACGAGATAAAGGGTTGGTTCAACATCAGCCAGTTTAATTTTGTACGCCTTCCTGTGAGTACATGCATCTAAAGTTTGCTGTAATTCATTCCGGTCAATTGCCACCTGATAATATAATTTATAGGTGCTCACAATTTCATCGGAAAAAGGTTCCTTGGTAAAATGAAGATAAAAATTCTTAACATAAGCTGATAAAAGAATTTCTTCATTCATAACCATTGCAGGTTTTTGAGGGTCTCCAATAAGACGTACATTAAACCCGTTCTCAGCGAAAAATCTTCTTAATTTTTCATTTCTCCGTTTTACAACTTTCATCAACGGCTCACTTCTATTCATAAATTTGTCCTCTTATTAAATTTATATTATTAATTAATAAAACACGTAAAATACAGTGATCCAGGGAGGACTCGAACCCCCAACACTCAGATCCGAAGTCTGATGCTCTATCCAATTGAGCTACTGGACCCTTTCTTTAGAAAATAAGGGTCATAAAAATACAAAAAAATCAAGTTTTCATCTGTTTATTTTTAAATTTTCAATGGTCATATGGAACCGCATGATTAAAATAATCATTCTCGTGTGAGTTTAATAATTATTTTAATCATGCTTGTTTCATAATGTTTATATTTTAATTTTCAAAGATCAGTTGAAACTCACCATGAATTTATATTATTGACATTCGTATTGAAGTTGTTTTAATAATCATCTCTAAGCGTGTCGAATATTTTAGTCATTGCTCGGTTCATCTTTATTAAAATCTCTTGTTTATACTTTAAATTCTGTTCTCCTGTTTATTTGTGGGGCTACTTCCTTTTGATCTTCAGACGTTAATTTTTCAATAAATTCCTGATCAAGTTTTGTGCCAATATCAAAGAAAGGGACTTTTTCATGGATCCGTTCATCAATTACTTTTGGCATTTTTTCGCCATATCCTTTAGCAACAAGTCGTTCAGACTCTATTCCCTGAACTATAAGATAATCTACAACCGATTGTGCACGTTTTTGAGAAAGATCTTTATTATATTTTTCATCACCCCTAAAATCTGTATGTGCTCTAAGTTCAATTACAATACGTGGATTTTCATTTAGTGTTTCGACAAGCTTGTTCAATGATTTTTTTGATTCGGGCCGCAATGTCCATTTATCCAAGTCATAAAAAATATTCGGGACTTCTATTGGAACTTTGGTAGATGCTAATAATATTGTTTCTTCAAAATCTTTGCTTGTACTCATACCTTTGGTAGACACCTTTGCCTTGTCTTTTAAATGATCTTCTGCCGATGCAATAAACACGTAGTCTGTTGCAGGTTTTAGCATGAATTTAAATTCACCTTGTTCATTTGTTGTCGTGTTCATGGTCATCCCGTCGCTTCCTACCAGTTTAACACTGGCATTTGGCAATGGGTCCAACGAGTTTTTATCTTTAACAACTCCCAATATGTTAAAGCGCAGCCTGGGCAGGTAAAATGAATATATATCATCATCACCGCCGAGTCCTCTGCTTGAAGTAAAAAAACCGCTTTCCTTTTCTTTTTGTATTGTAATTCCAAAATCATCCGCGTGCGAATTGACAGGGTAGCCCATGTTAATCACTTCCCATTTGCCATCGTCATTTTTAGTTGCTTTGTAAATATCCAGTCCGCCCATGCCAATATGTCCGTCTGATGCAAAATATAAAGAACCATCAGGATGTATAAAGGGAAACAGCTCATTTCCCCGGGTATTTATTTCATCTCCTAAATTTTGAGGTTTACCCCAATTCCCGGCACCCCCTTCAACTACCCATATGTCTTTTTCACCATATCCCCCGGGTAAATCAGATGTGAAATACAATTCTGCTCCATCACTTGAAATGGAAGGGTGTGCTGCTACAAGACTATCACTTTTTAATAATTCCAAAGCTTTAGAACTTCCCCAGGTATCACCGTCTTTATTAGCTGTATATATCTGGCAGCCTTTTGGTTTATTTTCTCCTTTTTCACACCTTGTAAAATAAATTACATTGAATGCACCATTCAATGATGCTACCCCTTCGGCATGTTCTGTATTGATGTTTTCACCAAGTGGAACAGGAACACTCCATATTCCTCTTTTGTCTTTTTGAGACGAAAAGATATCGGAAAATTGCTCACCAGTGGCACCATGTACCTGATCGCCCGTCGTGTTTTCTCTTGACGTGGTAAAATAAATGACATTGTAGTCTTCCCGGGCAAAAGCAGGAGCATAATCATTTGATTTTTTGTTGAAAAAATGTGCCTGTTCTACCTGGTAGCCTGTAGGGTTTTCTTTAAGCTCTTGTGCAACCTTGCATGAAGTTATTCCTCTTTCACCCCTGGGGTCATCCGGAACGAGATCCTTGTATTTTTTGAAAAAATCTACAGCCTCTTCATATTCCTCATCAACAAGTAGTGCCTGTGCATAGTACAAATAAACAACAGGATTATCATATCCACGTTTAATGGCTTTGTTGAACCATAGCTCGGATTTTTTTACCTGATTAAGTTTACGGTAACACATCGCTATTTTAAACACCGTTTCATTTTTCATGTCATCACTACTCATATAATCATAAGCTTCTTTCAACAGCTCAATCGCTTTGAAATATTCTCCTGCATCATATGTTTCAAAAGCTTTTTTGATCGTTTTATCTTGTGCAAACGAAGAACAAGAAAACAAAAAGCTAATGAAAAGTGATAAAATAGTCAGACTAAAACGCATATTCATTAAAAATATATAAATAACCACAAAAATATGTAAATATAATTTTTTTCCTAATTATTTTAATAAGTTATGTTAATATAATTTCCAAAAATCATAACGCATCCCCCTTGTATTAAATTATTTCAACAAATGGTGATTTATATCACCTTTTAAGGTTTTTTTATAATAAACATGTTTAAAAAAATTTTTTAATTCATTAAGGACTTTTTTCTCTCTTCAATTACAAATATTTTTAATTAAATTTACAATTTAAATATAAATAATATATATTCAAATGCTTTTCTTCAAACAATTAAACATGAAAAACAGGTTAAGTTTTATTTTATTACTTGTTATAAGTGTTTTATGTATAGTTGCCGGGAGTATTGTGTATACGCTACAAAAAAAATATATCATACATCAGGTTGAGAAGCAGATCCGGTTAAGTGTAAATAATTTTTCCGGATTATTAGCACATCATCATGAGATGACAACAAATGACAACAGGAAATTTCAAAAAACAAACACGAGTCAAAATTTCACTGATACTGCCGGTTCACTTCAGATAGAGAATGTTCATGATGATTTGAATTTTTTAGCAATTGCCAGGGAATATTTAAAAACCCGGTTGATTGATATTGGAACACCTTTGATTGTTGATCAAAACGGAAAGATAACAACATTGGAAGAAAAAAATGATCTTGATGTTTCAGCGTTTATTTCCGGTTTGCCTAAGGCCAATGAAAACAGGTATCATAAAATGGTCATTGATGGCGATCAAAAAGCATCTAAAAAAATATTTTATTCCCAATATTATGCCCCGTTAAATATATATACTGGTTTATTAATTCCTTATAAAACGATCAATCAATACACGTTTTATTCTCGAAATTTATTAATTATCAGTATATTATTTGTTATTTTGTTGGATGTGTTGATTATGACACTGGTGTTTGCCCGTGTTTTAAAACCTTTAACGAAAATCGGTGACGTTATTAATCAATTATCATTTGGCAAGATAGCTAAACCTCTTCAATATACAAAAAATGATGAATTGGGTTCAATTATTAAATCAATCAATAATCATATAAAAGGGTTAAATGAAACAGTAGATTTTTCAAATGAATTAAAGAGTGGAAATTTTGATGCATCATTTCAACCCTTAAGTAAAGATGATAATTTAGGGAATGCCCTGATGGATATGAGAGAAAACTTAAAAAAAGCGGCACATGACAGAGAACGCCAACAAAAGGAAGAAAGCCAGCGGAACTGGACTTCCGAGGGGTTGACTAAATTTGCAGATATATTAAGAAGTTACTCGGATGATATTGAAGAGTTGTCTTTTTCTATTATCAGCGAATTGGTAAAATACACAGACTTTATACAGGGAGGCCTGTTTATTAAACAGTATAATAAAGAAGAAGAAAAAGAATACATGGAATTATTGGGATGTTTTGCCTATGACAGGCGAAAATATCTTCAAAAACATGTTGAAATTGGTGATGGTTTGGTTGGGACATGTTATCTTGAGCAAAAGACAATTTATATGAATGATATTCCTGAAGGGTACATGGATATTGCATCCGGATTTGGAAATACAGAACCTTCAAGTTTAATAATTACGCCATTAAAAACGAACCAGGAAGTTATTGGGGTAATAGAAATGGCCGGCTTAAAAGAATTACAACAATATGAGATTGATTTTATTGAAAAATTGGGAGAAAATATTGCTTCAACGATAGCGAGTGTCAAAAATAATATTGAAACATCGCGTTTATTGATGCAATCTCAAAAACAATCTGAAGAGCTTAAATCCCAGGAAGAAGAATTGCGGCAAAACATGGAAGAATTGCAATCAACACAAGAAGAAGCCAGTAGAAGAGAGAAACAATTAGGTTCAGTATTACAAGCTGTAGATTCTGCTATTGGAACAGTGGAAATGGATATGGAAGGTAAAATAATCAACGCGAATAATAAATATTTGAAAATGATAGAACAACCATTTCAACGCGTCGAGGGCAAATATTTAAAAAGCTTTCTTTCTGATGATCAAGGGATGAAAGACGTTTATAAAAAATTGTGGAACTGTGTTCAAAAAGGTGAAATTTGTACTGAAAACCTTCATTATAACTTTACTGGCAAAGAAAAATGGTTTCAGGCAACATTCAGTCCTGTCAAAAATTTATATGAAGAATATACTAAAATAATTGTATTAGTCTCTGATATTTCTTACATGAAAAAAATTGAACAGGAAATTCAGGAAATGAAAAAAAATAAACAAACAGTGTAAACGTTTAAAGATTTCATATTAATCCTTAAAGGACATTTAATATTTTTATTTATATTTGAGGCATGGCACATAATTTTCATTATTATCAAAATATAGACTTACATTCAATTGTAAATGAAAAAAAATAAGTTAAATAATCATTTGGTTCAGAACATTAATTGGAGCAATCTCCCATTTGGATATTATAAAACAGATTATAATATAAGGTGTTACTATAAGGATGGGAAATGGGGTGAATTGGAAGTTTCAGATTCTGAATATATAAATTTACATATGGCATCTACCTGCCTGCATTACGGGCAAGAATCTTTTGAAGGCCTGAAAGCCTACAGGGGCAAAGATGATCAGATCAGGTTATTCAGATGGAGAGAAAATGCAAAACGAATGCAACGCTCAGCCAAGGGCATTATGATGCCTGAAGTACCTCGGGAGATTTTTGAAGAAGCCATAATAAAGGCAGTTCATCTGAATAAACATTATGTGCCGCCTTATGATTCCGGCGCTACATTATATATACGGCCCTTATTAATAGGAATAACAGCAGAAATTGGGGTAAAACCCTCCAATGAATATTTGTTCATGGTTTTTGTTTCCCCGGAAGGCCCCTATTTTAAAGAAGGTTTTAAACCTGCTGATTACATTATTTTCAGGGAGTTTGATCGTGCTGCACCTTTGGGCACGGGAGACCTGAAAGTTGGCGGAAATTATGCTGCCAGCCTGTTGTCTTTAAATAAAGCCGGCAAAATGGGCTATAATTCTGTTATTTATCTTGACCCTAAAGAAAAAAAGTATATTGATGAATGCGGCCCGTCAAACTTTTTTGCCATCAAAGGAGATACATATATCACGCCCGAAAGTTCATCTATTTTACCTTCCGTAACGAATAAGAGCCTTATGCAAATGGCTTCGAGCATGGGTATGAAGGTAGAAAAAAGGAAAGTACATGTTGATGAACTTGAAACCTTTGATGAAGTAGGTGGATGCGGAACAGCGGCGGTTATCAGCCCGATCGGAAAAATTATTGACCCTGATAACAATAAAACATATGTATTTTCAAAAGATGGAAAACCAGGGCCCGTCTCTGAAAAATTATACAGGAGATTAACGGCTATCCAATTTGGTGATGAAGAGGATGTATTCGGGTGGATTGATATCGTATGATTATATTTATCTTGAGAATAAGCCGGTGACTTAATTAAGAGTCATAAATATTGAATAAATTTTTTGTGAAAAAAAAAGAATCAAAAATATCAAAACGTCGTTTACGAACTTCTTACATAACTACTATCATCAGTATATCATTGGTGTTGTTCCTTTTGGGTGTGGTGGGGCTACTTTTATTAAATGCACAGAAAGTATCTGAATATGTAAAAGAAAACATTGGTTTTTCAATTATTATTAAAGACAATGTTAAAGAAGTTGATATTATCAAGTTAAAAAAAGTCCTGGATACCAAAGATTATGTCAAGTCAACCGAACATGTAACAAAAGAAGAGGCTGCCCGGGAATTACAGCAGGATTTGGGTGAAAATTTTGTTGATTTTTTAGGATATAATCCTCTATTGGCATCCATAGATGTGCATTTGCATGCCCGTTATGCAAATAATGACAGCATCCGGGAAATAAAAAAACAAATCGAAAAATACCACCAGGTAAAAGAAATTTATTACCAGAAATCATTGGTTCATTTGATTAATGAAAATGTAAAGCGTATAGGATTTATCATCATTGCATTTAGTTTCCTTCTTTTTCTTATTGCCTTAACACTCATAAATAACACTATTCGGTTGGCTGTTTATTCTAAACGCTTTATTATAAACACCATGCATTTGGTTGGCGCGACAAAAAACTTCATCAGGAAACCGTTTCTTTTACGAAGCCTGCTGAATGGAAGTATAGCTGCCTTCATTGCAATAGGGTTACTCATTGGAACCCTGTATTTTATCAACGAAGAATTTCAGGGGATTATCCAATTTCAAAACATTGAAACACTGGGGATATTGTTTTTACTTGTATTTTTGGTTGGTTTAATTATTAGTTGGTTATCAACATTTTTTGCAGTCAACAAATACATAACTTCAAATATTGATCGTTTGTATTATTAAAAAAATAATAAATGGCACAGAATTATAAAAAAGAACAGAAAAAAGTAGGTTTTCCCATGGCAAAAGAGAACTATATGTTAATGGGGATTGGTTTTATAGTGATAATAATTGGCTTTATATTAATGATTGGAGGAGATGCAGAATCCAGGCATGTATATAACCCGGAAGTATTCAGTTTCAGAAGGATTACATTGGCTCCCATTATTGTTTTATTAGGTTATGCTATTGAAATTGTAGCCATGATGAAAAAGCCGAAAAGCGATAAAACCGAAGCCTGATGTTTATTCAATGATTTTTTTTTATTCAATTATTATCACCTTACGCATTAGAATACATGGAATGGTTTGAAGCATTATTATTGGGTATTATACAGGGGCTTACAGAGTTTTTGCCCATCAGTAGCAGCGGGCATTTAGAACTAGCCAATATACTTTTCGGAATAGAAAAAGAAGGCCATTTAAGTTTTACTGTTATCGTGCATGGCGCTACCGTGTTAAGTACTATTGTTATATTTTGGAAAGAAATTGTATCCCTGTTCCGGGGGCTCTTTCAATTCAAATATAATGATGATACTATTCACGTGTTTAAATTATTATTATCCATGATTCCGGTTGCCTTAGTGGGCTTGTTTTTAGAAGATGTCATAAAAAAAGCTTTTGAAGGCAATATTGTATTCATTGGATGTATGTTGCTCGTTACAGGAGCTCTTCTGGCGTTAACTTATTATGCAAAAGCAAAAGACAAAACCATTACATACAAACATGCTTTTATTATTGGAATATCCCAGGCATTTGCTGTATTGCCTGGCATATCCAGGTCCGGGGCAACGATTTCTACCGGCTTGTTACTGGGCAATAAAAAAGATAAGATCACGCGATTTTCCTTTTTGATGGTTTTAATTCCTGTTATTGGTGCCAATGTTAAAACATTATTAAGCCAGGGCAGTGAGGAGGGTTTAGATTTATTTCAAATGCCTGTTTTAATCGGGTTTTTGGGGGCGTTTATAACAGGGCTTATCGCATGTAAGTGGATGATCAGGATAGTCAGAAAAGGAAAAATAATTTATTTTTCAATTTATTGTTTTTTTGCCGGGTTATTTGCTATTTTTCTCGGGATATGTTAATATCTTATTAACCACCTGTAACGTTGCGGAGAATCACCAAATTTAATAGCAACGGTTAATTCATGTGAGCCAAAGCTGTGTCTTTGGATGGAATTCAGAGTATAATCAAAAGCATACCCAAAATACAGGTTGTCAATATTAAGGCCGCCCATTACTACAATTGCACTGCCTAAATTTCCAAGTAACGTGCCTGTTCGAAAAGATAAACCACTCCAATAATCATTTTTGTAATAAAACCTGCAGTTTATGTCAAACTGACTGTATAAGTTATCGTTTGATTTGACTAATATTGAAGGTTCAATTTTATAATACCGGTTCAGGATAAATTCATATCCAAAAATTCCATAATAATACCTCATCATTTTGTAATCTGATTCAGTAGCCGGGCCAAATTTTAAAGCAGACTGGAATAATTGTGTTGCCGATAATCCGGCAAATAATTCCGGGCTTATAAAATATACGCCTACCGAAGCATCCGGGATATAAAGGGTATGCTTATTATTCAATAAAAGCGGATCATCCTCGTGTCCTTCATATAATGTAATTTCACTTTCTTTAAGATTAAATTGAAATAATTGAGTAGACAATCCAAATGATAACTGCGAATGTTTCATATTTATATGGTATGCATATGTAATTTGCCCGCCTGTTCTGTTAATAGCTCCCGTTTGATCATTGAATAAATATCCCCCGATACCTACGCGTCCGCTTCTAAAGAGGCCTCCTTCCTTATAGCGGCGTTTTGGTGAACGCCTGTTTCTTACAAAACTCCTTTTTAATATTCTTGATTGAAATGAGATGGCATGAGTCTTGGGACTGTTTTGAAGGCCTAACCATTGTTCACGTGCAATAACATTAATAGCAGAGTACCCATAAGCACCGGTTCTTGCAGGATTTATTAAAAACCGGTTCATCATAAATTGGCTGTATGCAGGGGTCTGCTGAGAGTTACATGGAATACCCGTGAGGAATAATCCGGTGAACAGAAATATATATAATATGTTTCGTTTGAGATTCATTTATATGTTTATGATTCTATATGTTTATATACGTTCCTTAATAATTATAGTTACATCTGTTTATTATTCATGGCCGGGTGAATACCATGGATCATCTCACGATGGTAATATATCCGGTTACAGGTTTGCCCCTGTTTTTGACATTGATCACGTAAAAATAGGATCCCATGGGCAGGCTTTTCCCTCTTAAATCGGTTCCGTCCCATGGTTGAGGATAGCCGGGTTTTGATTTAAATACCAGTTTGCCCCATCTGTCATAAATTTCTATGACTGTATTTTGATAATTTTCAGGAAAATCTTCGATTCGCTTGATTCTGAAAAAATCGTTGTATCCATCTCCATTTGGAGTTATAATAGTAGGTATGCTGCCCAGGCTCTTTTTACACGGGGATATCACGACTGTATCTTCTGAAATACAGCCATATTGATCCATAACCCGAACCCTGAAAGTATCAATGTTTTCATTTAATAATTCATTTTCTGTAAGCGCAATGGTTTGGGTATATGCATAGGGTTCGTTTAAATTGGCCCCCACGTACCAGTCCCACATAATGTTTTCATTGCCCGCGTCAAGGATGTATTCTTCGTTGTCACAAATTGATACATCTTCTCCTAGTTCAACTTCTGGCAACGGGTGAACGATAAGGAATGCAGAATCTTTAAATGAACAGGTAAGTGTATCGTAGGTTTCTTTAACTTCTACCCATACATATCCTTCATCTCCATATTCAATATCCTGGTCTGTACTCCCGTTCATCCATAAATATTCTTCATAAGATCTGTTGGTCTGGAAAGTCACCTGTTCACCAATACAGGTCTCCTGATCGCTGCCTATGTCTATATCAGTAGGCCCTCTGACCATTACACTGTCGTAAAAAGGAAGTCCCTCGCATTTTTTTACAGTATCGCCGTTACCATTAAAAAAAACATAAATTTCTTTGACCCGGATTGTATAATAACCTGTTTCTCTTGTATTCCAATTAATTTTTATGGAATCATTATATCTTAAAACACTGACCTCTCCTTCATCCTCTCCTTCTACATTCCAAATGAAAATAGATTTGTAAACTGATTGAGGATGATAATATCCTACACCCATATCTCCGGCACATACAGGGGGCAGGTTTGATGCAGGAATATCAACCGAAAAAATAAGCGTTAGACCTGCTAAATAAATTAATATTTTGTGTATTATCTTCAAGTTATCACTTTATTATGCTCAACTGCAAATATAATTAAATACAGCCTGCTGATAATAATATATCGAACAGGCTGTATTGGATATCATGACATAATGGTTTTTAGTTATTGAAGTCATTAGGTAAGTAGTATAATGGGCCGGTATCTGGTGCAGGGAATATGATATACGTGATCATATCCGTGTCTCCACCTGCATTTGGAGTGTAATACGTGTATTCCTGGTCATTCGATCCATCTTTTGTTGCCAGATCAAGGAAGTCAGATTTACGTGATATTTTATCACTTATACCGTTTTGGTTCGTGGCATCGAGAGTATTATCAAAAGCAAACCTGTACTGGGTAATCTGGTTTCCAACAATATCAATATTATATGGCATTAGAGTTACATCATTGCCCGAGGTGATGGCGATTTGAACTACCGTGTCAAACGATTCTCTTACATTAGCATCAATTGTTTGATCGGAATTGAGGGTATCAACAGAGATGTCTAACCTGAATTTTAATGTTCCGCCTCCTACTCCGTTATCTGCAATATTCGACAGGGTAATGGTTTGGCTTTCGCTTCCTTCACATATTCTGACTGTATCATCATCTGTTCCGTCTGAAACGGTAAAGTCAGGTTGGGCTACAACAGCCACCCTTACCATACTTGTATCACCGACACAACCAGTTGCAGACTCCTCTCTTACAAACAGCGTATCTACATTGTTTCCATTGTCAGACCATGTTACATCAACATACGGGCCTTCTCCTTCTCCGCCCCCAGCTTGATGAGAAACCTGTGAACCCACTGCTGCACCTGAATTGAGCCACCATGTCCATACTGATTGAAGGTTCTGAGCTGCATTGGTCTGATTTGTATCATATGCACCAGCAAAACTTTCATTCAACACGGCATCAGGTTCAACCCAGTAAGGGATTATAGCGCCATCAGTAATCGTATCTATTGTTGATGGCTCCTGTTGCATTTGCGTCCATGGCGGATCCGCTTGTATATTGGAAACGGCAAAAACTATAAATGCCATGGCTAAACTGATTTTTAAAATGTTTCGTTTTTTCATGATGAAATAAATTTTGATTTGAAAATTTTTTAAATTTTTTTGTTTGTGATGAATTATACGGTAAAAAAAGATAAAAGTTTAATATTTAATAAAAAAAAATCAAATAAATATTCAAATATGTTTATATTTAAATGTGTTGTTGTTCGATGAATATCATGCAACATTTTAAAATAGAAATAAATATAAAAACAAAAAGGGATAGGGTTTTTCTTGTTTTTTTCTGAAAATTTTGGTATTACTGCATGTTTGTGGAAAAAGTAATATCAGGATATAGAATTCAGAATGTAATGCCTGTCTTATCCTGGAGAACGATTACGCGAAATTAAAAAACATGAAAGACAACAGGACAAAATGAGGTGCTTGAAAATAGCACGAGATTTGAATTATGGTAATAATGATAAGTTATTTCCTTTGGCTAAAGAAGTTAACAAATTTGTGTATGTGTCATCATGCCCGCTAACCCGATACAGTCATTCTTCCTCGCGGGGAAGGTTTCGTTATGCTTGTTTCAAAATTGCTCATTTACGGCAGTAAACTGCGCTTTTTGGGGCTTCACAAGCCTCGTTATCGAACATTATGATCCAAACACTTGACTTTATGGATAGGTACTAATTATTTCATCATTAATGAATAATTTTTTTTTGATATGTTCGCGCGATGGTTTTAAAATCTTCAATCATTTTGTCGTTGAGCTTTGGATTTCGTAATAGTGCAGCTGGATGGTAAACGGGCATCACGAGCCGTTCTTTCCATTGAATCCATGTACCCCTTGCTGTTGATATTTTTAATTGTTTGTCAATTAAACCATTTAACGCGGTAGCACCAAGCAGGACAATGATTTTCGGGTTAATAATTTCTATCTGATCATTAAGCCATGGCAAACATGTTTGTCTCTCGTTATTTGAAGGCAAACGATTTTCCGGTGGTCGGCATTTCACGATATTGCTTATAAATACATTTTCTTCCCTGCTAAAACCATTGGCTTCAAGAATTTTATCCAATAGTTTCCCGGATCTGCCTACAAATGGGCGTGCTTTTAAATCTTCATTCCTGCCGGGAGCTTCTCCAATTAATAATATACCAGATGCCGGGTTCCCCTCTCCAAATACCACGTTATTCCTGGTTTTATGTAAATTACATCGAGTGCATTTGATACACTTTGTTTTTAATTGCTGTAATGCTTGCATATAAAATTATTTATTCCTGAATAGATATTTTATTAATAAAATAAAAGTTCCAACCCCGATTTTACAAATCCTGTGAATATAAAAAAAAGGGATGAGCACCGGAATTGATGGATATTTTCTTTTGATAAACCCGATTGAAGGCAATAACAATGAAATGTAATACTTAACACGATCAAATTTTTTTAATTTTCTTACAGATGATAAATGATGGCCACGGTAAATCTTTTTTTCTCCTTTAAGATGCATGGTGAAAGCGGCCATTATATTGGGGGGCACTTTAATGTTTTTGTCAAGCAATTCAGAGGGGATTGAAGCCTGAAAATAGTTATGTGCAAAATACATGATGTATTTTATTTCATTGCTTGCACGTGTAGTATTAGATATCTCCTTAAATGTTAATACATCGATGGTCTTATAATGAGTTCTAATGAATTCAATAATATCAACAAACCATATCATTTTTATTATTCCTTTTTTTAAATGATTGTATAAATGCACGCAAAGACTATATAACAACCATTCTTTATTAAGAACCTGAACAGGTACATTATATAATGTATAAGATTCTGTATTTTGCCAGAGTAAGTCAGCATTGATTTGTTCCGGGGAGTATTCATCAACAATATGGGTATGGAATTCAATCAATACACCATCGTGTATAAAACCCGGGATATGGCGATGTTTATTTCTAATAAAATTAATATCTCTCCCTTTTAAAGATTTTGCATTCCATTGACTCATAATCATGTCAATTTTTGGGATATCGTTGGGACGAATTAAAATGTCGATATCAACCATTGGCCGCAGGCCAATATCTTTATACAATAAATCAGCCAGCACTGTTCCTTTAAGTGTCACGTGTTCAATGTTATGTCGGTTTAATGATTCATGCAATTGTTTAAATGTATTAAGAATTTTAAGATTGCGGAATGTCAATTGCTCACGGAGATTTTTTAATTTTTTGAATTGCCCGTGAGGTAGGGAAGGGGCAAGCTCGTGAAACACCAGGTGATGATAAAACAGGGGGATAAGGCTGTTTTCTTTAAAATATTGAATTAATTTGTCCCAATCTTTTATTTCGTCAATATATTTTTTTAGCTTTTCCCGGTCTTCTTTTTCAGGGTTGGTGTTAGCGATTAATAATGTTAAGTTTTTCATTTATACACGGGCTGTTTTTCGGGCACCATATTTATTGGTATTTTGGGTTAAATTACACTTATGTTGTCTAATCCCTCTTTTAATAAATAAATAAGTGGATGTTGTATGCTGATTTTAATGATATACATCCAATCTTTTTTATTACTTGCTTTTGCATAAGAGTGCATTTATATTATTTTTACTTTTTTATTTATAAAAATAGCAATAAAATTTTATTCTGAATATGCGAAAAGGACGAAAGGTATTCATGTATTTTTTTTGGTTGTGGTTACTTTTCATTTTTGTTATTTCATTGTATCCCAAATTTCAACAACCAATAAATATACATCCCAAAAATTCTTTTATCAGGATGGATTATATTGAGCATTTCCTTTCATTTTTTATTTTAAGCGTGTTGTTCTATCTATGGAAAAACAATGTATCAAAGTATAATTTGAAAAAAACATTATGGTTTTTTTTCTTATCTGTCGTGGTTATTTCATTTGTTAATGAAGGCATCCAATTTTTTATCCCGGGAAGATCGGTTAACGGGTGGGATATTTTTTATAATATATCAGGAATGTTAGCGGGAATGTTGTTATGGCTAAACACGATAAAAATTAAGCGGACTTCTGATAATTCCTTTCTTTCAAAAAACAAATAATTGGTTTTTCCGCGAACAAACAGGAAAATGAACATATTTTCCTGTTTGTTCGCGGAATTTGTTTCCTCGTGTTGTTGTATCAAAAATGAGTTGTCTGGCCGTGTCTTGCTATCCGCATTTGGAAAAGCCACAATTTTTGCAGAACAGGCATCCCTCCTGGTAAACCAGGTTTTCAGAACCACATTCGTTGCATTTGCTACCTGTTTTGGCTTTTGTTCCGTCCGGGATATATTTTTTTAATGCTCTTGCCACACCATTGATCCAATTATTTATTACTTCATTATCCAGGTGAAGCGATGTTACAATATTTACCACGTCAGGTAAGGGCATGCCATAGCGTAAAACAAAAGATATCATTTTAGCATAATTCCAATATTCTTTATTAAATACATGAGAGAGGCCTCCCAATGTATTTTTGTAACCATATTTATCAGTATATTGAAAATCATACCTTGCATTTTCGTTTTCTTTTACTTTAAAGATTTTACCTTTTTTTATTGATTTAGGTATTGGGAACATTTCTTCATCTGCAATTCCGGTAAATATTTCGTAGGGATGTCCATTGTTAAGGCCTACAAATGCAATCCATTCTTCCTGGTTGTTTTTAAACCTGATGATTTCTGCATCAAGTACTGTAGGACGTTTTTTGGGTTTCAGTATTTGTTCTTCCTGGTTTTGGTTTTCTTTTTTACCCGAGATCAATACACCAGACCTGGACCCTTCGCGGTATACCGTTACGCCTTTACACCCGCTTTCCCATGCTGTAACATACAGTTCACCTACAAGTTCTTCAGATGCATCTTTGGGCAGGTTGATGGTTACACTGATTGAATGATCTACCCATTGCTGAATCCGCCCCTGCATTTTTACTTTATTAACCCAGTTGACTGTTTGAGAAGTAGCTTGATAATAAGGAGATTGTTTAACTAATTCATCAATGGCCGTGTCGTCGTATTTTTTGACTTCTTCAATATTATATTCATTGATTTTAAGCCAGTCGACAAATTTGTGATGAAATACATTGTATTCTTCCCATGTATCTCCTACTTCATCGGTAAATACAGCATTTACATTCGGATCATTGGGATTTACCTTTCTTCTTCGTTTATACACCGGTGAAAAAATGGGTTCGATTCCTGACGTGGTTTGTGTCATCAGGCTGGTTGTGCCGGTGGGTGCGATGGTCAGTAAAGCAATATTTCTTCTTCCATGCTTTACCATATCATTATAAAGGGAGCTGTCGCGTTCTTTTAAACGGTTAATAAACGGATTATCTTTTTCGAGTTGGGGGTCATATATTTCGAAGCTGCCTCTTTCTTTCGCGAGGTCAACGGAAGAACGATATGCTTGCAATGCCAGTGTTGACTGTACTTCTTCTGAAAAATCAATGGCATTTTCTTCTCCATACTGTAGATTCAACCCGGCCAGCATATCCCCCTCGCCGGTGATCCCAATTCCTGTTCTACGCCCCTCGAGGGCTTTAATTTTTATTTTTTCCCATAACTTACGTTCTACTCTTTTGATTTCTTCATCTTCCGGGTCGCTGGTTATTTTTTCAAGGATGTTATCTATTTTTTCCAGTTCAAGGTCAATTATATCATCCATGATTCGCTGTGCATAGCTTACATGTTTTTTAAACAGGTCAAAATTAAATTTAGCTTTGGACGTGAATGGCTCTTCAACATAACTATACAGGTTGATGGCTAATAATCTGCAGCTGTCGTAGGGGCATAATGGTATTTCACCACAAGGGTTGGTGGCCGTGGTTTCAAACCCGTATTTTTTATAACTATCCGGGATGGACTCGCTGGTTACTGTATCCCAAAACAAAATTCCTGGTTCGGCAGATTTCCAGGCATTTTTATATATTTTCTCCCATAATTTCCTTGCATTCACTTCTTTTGTATACATGGGTTTTTCAGCATCAATGGGATATTTTTGTACATATGTTTTATTATTGACAACTGCATCCATAAATTCATTGTCAATTTTTACAGATACATTGGCGCCTGTAACTTTTCCCTCGCTTAATTTCGCATCAATAAAACCCTCCGCGTCAGGGTGTTTAATGGATATTGTAAGGATGAGCGCACCTCTTCTTCCATCCTGGGCTACTTCCCTGGTAGAATTGGAATATCTTTCCATGAACGGTACAACACCGGTAGATGTCAATGCACTATTCAAGACCGGCATTCCCTTGGGACGAATGTGTGATAAATCATGTCCAACACCACCCCTGCGTTTCATTAATTGTACCTGCTCCTGGTCTATTTTCATAATCCCACCGTACGAGTCTGCTTTCCCTTCATTGCCTATTACAAAACAATTTGATAATGAGGCAATTTGTTTTTTGTTTCCAATGCCACTCATCGGGCCTCCTTGCGGGACAATATATTTAAAGCCTTTTAATAATTTGAATATTTCTTCTTCTTCAATTGGGTCGGGATAATTTTTCTCTATCCTGGCAATTTCTTTGGCTAAACGTCTGTGCATATCATCAGGTGTGGCTTCATATAATTTGCCATCTGAGTCTTTTAAGGCGTATTTATTAATGAATACCCTGGCAGCTAATTCATCACCATTAAAATATTGAAGTGAACACTCGAATGCTTCGTCATATGTATAAAGCTTTGTTTTGGATTGACTCTTCACTGTTTCGTTTTCAGTGTTTTCGTGTTCTTTGACACGTTTTTTGTTTTGGGTAACCACATCCTTTGTATCCATATATTTTTAGCTTTAAAATTTTTTAAATTAAAAATTGAATGCAAGTTATGAATACTTGATTTATCAATCCATATCAATACATCCTGACTTATTAACATTTTTTAATAGTTATCAACGACCTTTGTAAAAAACTGAAAATCAGCATAATGTATTTTTGATGTTTTGAGTCAAATAGTTACAAAAAGTTTGCACGCAATGTTGAATGTCTCCATTATTATCTATTTTATATATCCCTGGATAATGTTGCAGGGAAAAGTCCATAGCCCTTTTTAAGCGTTTATTCAACTCTTCTCGAGAATCTCTCCCGCGTTCCATGATTCTCTTTTTAGCTGTTTCAAGTGATGCTTCGATCAAAACAACTTTCATTCCCGGGTATTTTTTTATAGCAACGGGTAAATATTCCCTTGAACCGTTTACTATAACCAAGCATCCTTTATGTAACCAATCATCAATTTCCTTGCCAATTCCATATTTATAATCATAACTTTGCCAGTTCATTGAAAAAAAGCCTTTTGATTGGCGAAATTCAAATTCTTTATCTGAAAGCATAATGTAATTTTCAATTCCGTGCTTTAATGGCCGGGTGATATAACGATGAGCAAATACAACCGGGTAATTGCTGGCTATAATATTTCTGGATTCATTGAGCACGGCATTTTTACCGGCACCTGAAATACCTACGATATAAATCAAATGATCATAATTCATCAGATTACTCACCGGCTTTTTTAATGTTTTCTTTTGAAATAAGCGTTTCTCCTTTGAATTTTAAAAATAATTGAGCTATTGCAACAACATCATTTTCGCAATATTGAGCAATGCGTTCAAGGTTTTTTTCTTGCCAGTATACCTGTCCTACCATACTCCCGTCTATATCATCTTTAGGAGAAGGTATGCCGAAGATAGCTGTTAACAGGTTTAACGAGGTATAGTTCTTTTTATCTCCAAACTTCCATAATTCCATTGTATCAATAAATTCTACTTCCCAGGGTTTTTTTCCATGTATTTGAAGTATGTCAGGAAGATTGACGTCATTGACAAGCATGCGTCTGGCAATATATGGGAAGTCAAATTCTTTCCCATTGTGTGCACATAGTTTTATATTGGGTTTCGCGGTAAGTTTTGTAAGCATTTCGGCAAATGATTCCAGTAATAATCGTTCATTATCATTATAAAACGATTTTACTCTGAAATGTTTTTCCTGGTCTTTAAAATATATGTATCCGGCAGAGATGCATACAATCTTCCCGAATTCAGCATAAATTCCTGCCCGTTCATATACTTCACTGACTGTTTCCTCGTCCGTTTTAATATATTTGGCTTTTTTCTTCCAAAGTTCCTTTAAATGATCCTGTAGCGCTTCATAATCTTTTTCTTGCGATACCGTTTCTATGTCAAGAAAAAGTATGTCTTCATTTTTAATATGTTTTATCATTTATCCATATTTTTTTTTATTTTTGAAAGAGTATAATAATGATGATAAATTTAAGAAATTGTTTGTAAAACTACAATTATGAGATATCAAATTTATAGTAATTTAAAAACTATTGTTTTAAAATGAAAAATTTATACCCCTTAAAATTTAAACCTATTTTAAAAGATAAACTTTGGGGCGGGGATAAGCTAAAAAAAACGTTAAACAAGATAGAAGCCGGGGATCATTGTGGTGAAAGCTGGGAAATATCAGGAATGGAAAATAATGAATCTGTTGTAATAAATGGTTATTTAAAAGATAATAATCTCAGGGAACTCACGGAAATTTACATGGGAGAATTGGTTGGAGAAAAAATTTTTGAGCATTTCGAGTTCGAATTTCCCTTGCTTGTTAAATTCATTGATGCAGAACAGCCATTATCTATTCAGGTTCATCCGGATGATGAATTGGCTCAACAGAGGCTTCAGCAAAACGGGAAAACAGAAGCCTGGTATGTTATTGATTCAGAGCCGGGTTCGAAATTAATTTCGGGGTTTAAGAAAAATATTGATAAGGAGAGTTACCTCCAATCCGTGAAGAATAATACACTCCCGGATATAGTCAATAATGTTAATGTAAATAATGATGATGTGTTTTTTTTACCTGCCGGAAGAATTCATTCGATCGGGGGCGGGATTTTGTTAGCTGAAATACAACAAGCTTCTGATATCACCTACCGGATTTATGACTGGGACAGAAAAGATGCGAATGGAAAAACAAGAGAACTGCATACACGGGAAGCATTGGATGCTATTCATTTTAATGATACGCGTGATACAAAAACAACGTTTGATCTTCAGATGAACCAAACGGTCAATATTATTAATTGCGATTATTTTATTACAAATATATTGTGTTTTGATACACCGGTGAAAAAAGATTACCTGCCCATTGATTCTTTTATTATTTATATTTGCCTGGAAGGCAACTGTAAAATTTTTTATGATAATGATTCTTCTGATAAAGAAGATCTTAAAAAAGGAGAGACTATTTTAATTCCTGCTGTTTGTAATGATATAATTTTAAACCCGGTTGAAAAAACAAAAATACTTGAAGTATTTGCCAGGGCTTCTCGTGATTGATGTCGTTAAGTCTGGCATCAACAAGTGATTTTTTTGGCAAGCACGACGAAGCCTGCCCCGTAAAGAAGAATGACTGTATAGGGGTTAGCGGGCATTATGGACAAACATTAATTATTTTTTTAACGATATGTTCTCCTTTTGCTGTTTCAATTCTTATAATAATAAACCTGGAATGAAAATTTTGAATATTTAAAAAAACAGGATTTTCAAACGGGCTGTTCATCATTCTGAGTGGTTTGCCTAAACCATTAAATAATGTTATTCTTTGAATGGATATATTATCAGAATACTTAATCCAAATATCCCCATTAAAAACAGGGTTCGGATATACTTCAATCTTGTTTTCTGCTATTGTATTATCTATTGTCAATTGATAGTTCCCGTATATAAATTTTTTCTTTTTTTCAAGCATCCCTTCACCGGAAGTGTCATTAAAATATATTATATTATCTAATTCATCATTTATATAATTATAAACGAATTTTTCATCTTCATGCCATCTGCTACTGTCTATTATACCATCATATTGCCATTTGTGATTTAATATGTTTTCCAATTGTCCATCGGGACGGTACAT
Organism: uncultured Bacteroidales bacterium; assembly: GCA_964413555.1. GTDB lineage: Bacteria > Bacteroidota > Bacteroidia > Bacteroidales > JBBRXJ01 > CAYMKE01. The sequence continues at coordinate 28,465 of CAYPTK010000005.1, forward strand.
GTAATCTGCTTTCCAGTGGTATTGCCAGTCATTTACGCCTGTTTGCCAAAAATATGAAATCCAGCCTGTTAAAGTGTCTCCTGTATAATGATATATAAATTTTCGTTTTCGTTGCCAATTAGAACCTTCTTCATTCCAACAATTTAATACCCATTGTTTTCTTTGATTGTTTTCATTTATAAATTCACTTTTCCAATGATTCACCCAGCTGCCGGAACTATCATTCCATTGCAATTGGCTTCGGTTTGTCATTAGATCATTTTCATATGAAAAAACAAATGATCTTTCAGGGGTCCATCCCTGGTCAGGATCATATATATAGTGGTTCCATTTTACAAGTTCACCTTGTTCATAATAAAATGAATCCAGATGATACGGCCTCCATTGATTAAAAAAGATATCCCATTCATCATAATATATGATTTTATTTACCTTGTTTTCATAATTATAAGTGTATTCTCTTTTGTGTAAATTAGTCCAACTGCTATCTACAATATCATATTGATATACAATTTCCTTTGTTTTTAAATTACCGGTATACAAAAATTCTGTTTTCTGATAATTCACTCTTGAAAGCATATCTTCATCCCAATATTTAAGTACTTTATAGTGAAGATTTTGTTGTGGATTATACGTGTAATACATTGTTTTATCCTCGACCCAGTTTCCTGAAAAGGTATCGTAATAAAATGAAGCATGTTCAGATAATTGATTGCCAATATATTTATTAACGGTGTATTGTTCCTGGTTCCATTGATTTGTAACAGGATTCCATCGTAGAACATAAATTGTATCATGACTTATCTGGCCTGTAATACACTGAAAGTAGGCGACTAAGAAAAATGAAATATACAACCCGATGGATTTCATAGATTAGTTGTAAATGATTTTATATAAGACGTTAAACACGATAATTTATTATAGATGATCGGGAATAAATTATAACAAAGATAAATTTTATTTTTTTAATTAGTAAATAAATTAAAAAAATCATATTTTTACCCTGAACCTTTTTTTAATGTTTTTAAAATACAATAGCAATGAGGAAAATATTTTTATACCTGCTCATGTTCGCCTTAATTTATCAGGGGATTTCTACATTTGTACATGCTAAAGACAACGCGCACGAGAAACAACAAGTAGAACATGTAATAGATGATGGCGGACATGAACATGAACAGGGACATGATGAAGGCCATGGTCCCGGGATGGAACCTTTGTTATTTATTATCATTGCATTAATAATAGGTGCAGGCACACGCTATTTGTTGAGAAAAAGCTTTCTCCCGTATACCGTTTCGTTACTGATCATTGGTATTTTGCTTGGTATGTTGGTAAGAATGGGGTTTTTAGGACATTCATTAACATCCATGAGTGAGGCTGTAAAGTGGGCAGGAAATATTGATCCGCATTTGATTTTGTATGTTTTTCTTCCTACATTAATTTTTGAAGCTGCTTTTGCCATGGATGTCCATACATTTAAAAAATCATTTGCCAATGCTTCTATCATGGCCATCCCGGGTATAATTATTGCACTTGTTTTGGCCGGGGGGCTGTTAATGCTATTGAACTCGTGGAATATAGGCCTTTCTGGCTGGGGATGGCCAATCGCTTTATTGTTTGGTACCGTGATCAGTGCAACAGACCCCGTGGCTGTTGTAGCCCTGTTAAAAGACCTTGGAGCCAGTAAAAAATTAGGAACACTCATTGAAGGTGAATCATTGCTAAATGATGGTACCGCCATTGTTATTTTCATGGTTTTGCTCACGGGCATTACAGGCCAGGTAGCCGGCAATTCACCCGTGGTTGAATTTTTAAAAGTAG
>CAYPTK010000006.1:0-9590 GCA_964413555.1 uncultured Bacteroidales bacterium
ACACTTCGGCAAATTTCATTATTTCATCAATATATTCAAATTTCTCGGGGTCAATGGTATCCACAAACATTGGGACTCCACCCTTGAGAATATTTTTTGAAATAAAGATACCTTCCATTTCGGATTTAGTATTGAAAATAAGCTGCACAGATATTTCGGATTGTTGAACAAACTTGTTGTTTTTTATCGCGTTAAGAATGTTTTTATAATTAGCATCCTCTTTAAGGGGGAAGAGATATGGTTGAATAACATCCGAATCATTAACATTTTCAAGCCCTTTTGCGTCATTGATGATCTGTATTCCTTGTGAAGCCGAACCGCCGGTTGGCTTTACAATGGCAGGGTATATAGCTGCATCCGGATTTTTTTTAAATTCAGAAACATAAAATGTAGGAACTACCAGGCATCCATATTTATTAAAATATTCATACCATTCAAATTTATTCCTGCTCACCTCAATGATATCCGGCAATGAAACAATGACTACTATACCATTATCTTTAAACTTATCTCTGTTTTTGGAAAAAAGCAGGAGTTCGTAATCATGGCCGGGAACAACAACATCTACTTTTTCAGATAAACACGATTCAATAATAAAATCTATATATTCATCACTATAAATGCTTGGGGCTGTTAAAAATTCATGACAATAATTATAAGCATACACGTCCGGATTCATATCCACACCGATAATCCTGTATTTCCCTGTCATGTTAAGCGAATCAATAACAGACTGGCCAACACCGGACCCTACACACGTAACTAAAACTGTAGTCATAAGTCAATTTGTTTTTTTATATTCGTCATCTTCATCCAACCTCCGTATAGAAAGATCTACATTGCTTTCCACTCCTTCTCTTTTGATCACTTTTACCAATGTATTCAGTAATATTTTCATGTCAAGTCCAAACGACTGGTTTTCAATGTATTTAATGTCATTATTTAGCCGTTGTTCCCATGTTGTATTATTTCTACCTTTGATCTGTGCCAGCCCGGTTAACCCTGGGCGCACACCGTGCCTGCGCCTATGTTTTTTTTTATAGTGTGGCAGGTACTCAACCAATAAAGGCCTGGGGCCAACGAAGCTCATATCTCCCTTTATGATATTGACAAGGCCCGGTAACTCATCCAGGCTGGTATTTCTCAAAAACCTTCCCAATTTTGTTACCCTCTCGGCATTTGAAATGAATCCTTTCTCTTTGTCAACATCACGCATTGATTTAAATTTATACATTTTAAATATTTCTTCATTAAAACCGATCCTGTTCATTGTAAAAAAGGGGCTCCCGGTATCAAAATACACCAGTATGGCAATGATCAGAAATACTGGCGAGATGATCACGAAACCCACGGCTGCAAGCACAATATCAAAAATCCTTTTTCCCATCCAATACATTGTTAAAATAATCCGGATTATAACGCGAAAAAAACGCGTCTTTTTTATTTTTTACTTCTGGCGGCAAAAGTAAGAATTCCTGTAAATCTTCCGCGCGATTAATGATTGTAAATGTATCATTAATGTTTTTAAATGCTACCGCGCTATTACATCCTTCAAAATGAATACACCCGACAGCTTTATTTAAGCTGAGTGCTTCATAAAGCACGGATGAATTAACCCCGAGCACCCACTTATATGCCATCACGGCTACCGATGATTCTATAGCGTTATCCACTAACTTTATATTACTTCGCGTTTTAATTGTTTTCGCGTGTAATGCTGATAATCTCTCCTGCGGATGCAGTCTTAGATCAAATGTCATACGCGGGAACTGTTTTGCCAGCTCACCAACCGCCCGAATAATATTATCACTGATAATCGGCTCGGAAATAACCAGGATAACATCATCAGTCATATTGTTTTTTGGTGTAACCTTTTTTAAAAACTTCTCATACGCCCACCCAATATTTATGATTTTTTCAGGAGGCAAGCCAAACTGTTTTCCTTTCCAGTAAGCGCCAAAAGAATAAAAATAATCAGGATCAAGATTTTCATCATACTTACCGGAATATAATATGGTATAGGAATGGGTTATCCCGTGTTGTAATTCACAAACATTAATTTGTAGTTTCTTGCAAGCATGGATAACAGCATAATTAATCCCCCTGTTTACCAATAATACTTTTCGGGGTTTTAGCAGCTTAAACAAGTGCTTGTTAAAAGCATAAGAAAATAAAAATGCTCCCAACCGGTAATTAAATTTAATATAGTCTTTTATCGTGAGTCTAAAATGCTGCTTTGCTATTAAATATAGCTTATACAGTTTATGCCCGTGTATCAAAAAAATAAAAGGTAATAAAACCAATCCTGCAAAGCTGGCAGAAAAATCAACAAAATCTGTAGTTCTAATTTTATTTTGATTATACCTGGGCTTTTTGTGCACCCCTGCAAGGGGGCGTTGAAATATTATACAGTTTTCTTTTAGATTTGAGCTGGTTACAAGTGGGTCTGTGAATTTGTCAATATACAGTCCATCAATTTTTTGCAATCTCGGGAAAGCGTAGACGATAATTTTTTTATGCTTGTTTTTGGAAAACAGCAATGAAAGGTATGACATAAAAGAATACAAATATGAAACAAGGAATTTAAATGGATAAATAGTTTTTTTCGATGTATCCCTGGGTTTTATATCATAATAGAATTTCATGTATCTGTCCAGCACTTGAGCCCTAACGATTCTCCAGAAACTAAATCCATGGACGCGGATGTCATAAACCCCGGCAGTGGATTCCAAATGAGTAATGTTTTTTATTATATCAGCATTTTTCTGCATATTTGTTTGAGGTGACTTCAATTTATTCCTTCGAAACAAAATTTTCAGCAGTATTAAGAGAAACTCTGAAAACCTTAAGGGAACAAAAATAACAAATAATCTGACTGGGTTAATCAGTCATTTCCTTTTTTTCAGGCATATAACTGGCAATTGCTATTGCCATTACAATCATTCCCCAGAAAAACAATTTAATAAACGCGTGTTCAAAAAGGGAATAAAAAAACAATGCTAAAAGAATACTCATTCCTAATCTGTAAATAAAATGATGTTCACGGTATTTCAATGACTTGTTCCATAAAACGGCAAATATAGCCATTGCTATTATAACAAAAATGGTTGTCCCGATTATACCCATAAAATTTAACATGCTTATAACAGTGTTATGGGACCCCGAAAGACGAGGCGTACTTAAAGTGGGAACATATACTTCTTTTGACCGTTGTAGCCCTTCCCCCCCTAATGGATGTTCTAAAAATTCATCAATATGGCACTCCCATATCCTGAACCTGGCATCTTTTTTTAGGTGTTCAATGCTTGTTTTGCTCTCGACAATATCTTTAACCTTTTCATAGTCTGCAAAATACCTTATTGCCATGAACATGAGTGCAATGATTACAACAAAAGATAAAATATACTGTATCTTTTTATTCAGTGATGAATGTAATATTGCCGGCAATTTTAAAAATATAACACCAATGATCATAGCGATGTAAGTACCCCGTGAAAAAGTAATGACAAGCGAAAAAATAACAACTGCCATGGCCATTGTAAACAACTTGCCTGAATTACTGGATAGCTCCCTGACATACAATAATATATAAAAGGCAAACATGCAAAATCCGCCCCAAAAGTTAGGACTTATATGAAATCCAGAATTCCTGGGTAAAAAAGCCTGATCGGCATGCACGAAATTTTTAAGGGTATTCAGGTATTCCATTTTATCGTGGCCTTTCTCCTGCAGAATCCAGAAGCTTTGTATCCCATACATATGAAGAGACAAAAAATATAGAAACAATGCAGCAGTAAAAATAATAAATATAGACTTATAAACATTTACAGCATTATCTTTCAGGTAATTGACATTTCCAAAAACAATCAACAGTACACATAAAAAAATGATTAAAACAATAAACGTTGTAATATGTTCCGATAATAGAGCAGAATCAATAACCAGGAAGAAAATAGTTTGTATAAACCAATAAAAAACCAGGGGTGCTAAAAACAAAAACAACCTGGAAATGTAAATTTTAGGGTAAAAAGCATGATAAAAAATAAACAAAATGATTGACAATAAATAAAACCTCATATTAAACCCTGCCGGACCATAAATTACAAAAGAATGTACAAATAATCCTGTAAAAAGAATAAAAATGACAATGAATTTATTTTTGCTCAATACAATTTTTGGCATTAGAAGCCTCCTTTAAAATTTGACCGTGTTTTTATTACTTATAAGTTTTAAAAATTTTATCAATGTTTCCTTCATGACCCGGTAATTCATAATCACTAATATAATAAAAGGCAGAATACTGGTATAAAGGCTGTCAATAAATACTTTTTCACAAATCAATGCACAAAGTGGGATTATAAAACGGAGTGGAAATATTTCCTTCAACACCCCAAAAAACTTGGTGCTTTCATTCATAATTAGCTTTCCTTTATATATAACCCTGTAAACATAAAAAAAGACACTGATAAAAGTACATAATGCAACACCGCTAAAATCGATTGAAAAAACATGAATAAGCCCCAAAGCAAGGCCAATATTTATTAATACCGTGATAAAAGCATATTTGGCTATTTGTGACTCATAGCCTCTTGCAATCAGGATATGTGAATAACCAAAAACTTTTGATATCATTAATTGCATTAAAATTAATAAAAGAAATGCCAGTTCGGAGGCTTTATATTGCTGCATAAAAAGCATTAAAAAAGCATAAACTACAATCACTAAAAATACGATTAGATAGGAAGCGGAAATATATGATTGCCTTATATTTTTTAATAAACTTTTTGTTTCCTGGTCATTCAGTTCATTTCCTTTGAGCCTGTTAAGTATTTTTGGAAAAAAGACAAACCCGACAACACCTAAGATTAAAATAGCAGCTTGAGCTACACTATTGGCAAATGAATACAATCCCAAACTTTCCACATCATAAAAGATGCTTACAATGGTGCGGGATGATATCATGATAAAATAAAAACTTGCATTATAAAATGCCAGGGCAATTCCCCTCCTAAATAATACTTTTTGTAATTGAAAATTAATTTTAAACTTAATTTTAAGCGGATACCCGGCGAGAAAAAAAACACTGGCTAACAGATGGCCTGAGAGAAAGCCATAAAAAAGCCAGGATACTTTATTTTCACCAGGAGCGGCAAAAAGCATGACGAATAGAAATAACTGGGGGAAAAAAAGGTATCCGAGTATTTGATAAAACTTTGAGTAGGAGCGAAATACATTGACAAAAAACAAATTCATAATAATGGCAATACAAATCAATACAGTTAAAAACAAATAATTATTGAATTCGTATTTAGGGAAAATTGTTGTGTCTGAAAAGTAAACGACCAATGTAAATATAAGCAAAAAAACTGCTGATGCCAGGCTTATTATCAATCCGTTTGACGCGATATTGTTTGCCTGTTTTATGTTTTGACGGTCATGTGTAGCCAATTCAACATTTACAGCATAATGAGCACCGGGATTAATATACCTGATATACCCGATAACGAGCAACACGAAACCATAAATACCGAACTCATATGGGCCTAATACCTTAGCTATGAGTATGGCATTTAAAAATTGTAGGCAATAGGACACGTATTTACCCACGATAAAAATAAAAGCCTCATTTTTAATAGCCGATTTAATTATTTCAGTACCTTTTTTGCTGTTCATTTATATCTTATTATATTTCTTACTCAACATATTCCCATTTAAGGGGAACTCCCCTGGGAATATCTTTCGCTGCAATTCTCCCAAGAATATTATTATAGTATTTCGGGTGAATGCCAAAACCTGGCCTTATAGGCCTTAAATTGTTTTCATCAAAAGGCTCCCCTTTTTTAATGTTATGAACAACAAATAAAGATCTGCCAAAAATCCTGTTTTGCTTTACTTTTTCGGTTAATGTATAACTAACCTGACCAATTGATTTTTCGGCCTCTCTAATCGTTTTTACCATATAAGAAAATTCGTCAACATCCAATGAAAATGAAGCATCCGGGCCACCGATAGATTTTTCAATGATAAAATGTTTTTCTATTACTGATGCGCCTAAAGCAGCAGCAACCACAGGAGCGGTTATGCCTGGTGTATGGTCTGATAAACCAACATTTACATTAAATGACTTTTTAATATCTTTAATGGTAATAATATTTGCCTCCTCAATAGGAGCCGGGTAAGCTGAAGTACATTTTAAAAGGGTTATATCATTATTTCCTGCCTCTCTGCATGTTTTAACAGCAAGGCTAATATCTTCATATTCTGCAATTCCAGTTGATATAATCATGGGTTTACCTTTGGATGCTACATATTGTATTAAAGGAATATCCTGAATCTCGAAAGAAGCTATTTTGTAAATTGGATTATTAAGTTCCTCTAAAAAATCCACTGAAGTTTTATCAAATGGCGTAGAAAAACAAACAAGCCCTTCTTCATTTGCAACCCTAAAAAGCTCTTCATGCCATTCCCAGGGAGTATAAGCTTCTTTATAAAGTTCATATAAAGATTTGCCTTTCCAAATTCCTTCCTTGATGGAAAAATAATGATTATTACAATCAATTGTTAATGTATCGGGGGTATATGTTTGTAGTTTTATAGCATCTGCCCCGGCACGTTTAGCTGCTCGAACCGTTTCAATCGCAACTTCTTTTTTCTGATTATGATTGGCTGATAATTCAGCAATAATAAAAATTTTTTGATCTTTTTTATCCTTTGAAATCATCTCTTGTTAATTTATATTCTAAACTTTCATTATTATTAATAAATGTACTTGTATGCAATTTATAACCGGATTTTTCAAATACTTTTATTGAAGCAATATTTTCTCTTTTAATAAAAGCATTAATAGTATCCTCTTGACAATTGCTAAAAAAATAACAAGCAGATTTTTTAAGCATTTCTAAAGCATTTCCTTTTCCCCTGTATTTTTCATCAATATTTATACTTATTGTCCATGATTCCCCTTCTTTTTGAAAGCGAACAACACCAATGGGAACATTATCGCTTTCGAATATTAATATTATACTATTATTATCATTTAATTTCGTGTATAACCAGTTTACATGATCATCATATTTTATGGGTTCTTTTTTGAAAGAATTATTTCTTGCCTTAGGGTCATTTGCCCATTTAAACAATATATCAACATCAGATCTTGTAGCTTTTCTATATTGCAACATATTATAAATATTGATTAAAAATTTTCTTTATTCTAATATTTGACATTTTGTCTAAACTTTGTTTTTGGTTATTCATTAACCTTTCTAATTCCTTTTGATTCTTATAATAATTTAAAAATGTTTGTTCTAATAAATTTTTGTTCATGTTTTGAAATGAATGTAAAGGGGCCGCCAATTCATTATTTACTATTCCATTGTAAAGATTACTTTGGTTATCCACAAAATATCCAATTGCAAAAGGTAATCTCATAGCAATCGCTTCAATAGCAATGGTACTTGAAGAAAAAATGCCAAATTTAGACTGCTTCATTATATCTGCAATTTTCTCTGCATTTATATTTTTAAAAATACTGATATTTTTCTTTGAAAGACAGGCCATTGTTTCTTCTGACACATTTGCAAAAAACACTGCTATATTGCTTTTGGATAATATAGTTGAAACATTAATCAATATGTTTTCGGTAATATTTAAAGGATCTGTACCACCGATACCTATTACCAAATCAAATTTCGTTCGCTTTTTTTGATCATCATTTTCTATAAATGGTTTTCTTAGCAAGGCATAATTAAATCCCAACAAAACTTTTGTATATGATTCTACTGAAAAATCATCTTCACTTAGTCCTTCTGCATGATTAATAACAACATCGGCCACGTAATGCTTGTCATGCATATCATCAATACACACCAGCTTACATCCAATTTTTTTTATTCTTTGCTGGAAGGAAGTGTCAAAAAAATAATTGTCCAGCACCACGATTTCATCACCGTTTAAATGTTCCAAAAAAACATTAAAATGTGAATCATCAGGTGGTAATTTTATTAAATCACTACAATATTTATTAATTTCCAGTATTTGATATTCTGTAGGTTTCACCGTTGCAAAGACACAATAAAAATCACCCGAGAGCATCTCTGCCAAAGCCAGTGTTCTCATAAAATGCCCCATCCCTATTGATGGGCTCGCATCTGCCCTTAAAATAATTTTTTTTTTATTGCTCATGCAACAATTTATATTTCAATTCTGCCATTTTCCAATCTTCAATGGTATCAATATCCTGTACTTCATTTTCCTTCAATACCAATGCACTGGTACCCGCCATATATAATTTTTCTTGTTCAATAAAAGCGTCTTTCCTTACCCAATAAAATGCGCCTGCATCATGAAATACTTCAGGTAAATCCTGACTTCTGCTATTCATGTATTCCGGCCAAATCATATTTAATTTATTTTCTTTTGATAATTTAAATGACCGCCAAATCGGATAAGAAAACGCGATAACAGGTATTACAGCATCTGCTCCTGTATTCATTAATTGTTCACATCCTTCCATTATCCTGGCTTCAGTAATCAACGGGGCAGTGGACAGTAAACAACAAATATTCTCGATAAATATATTTTCTTGTTTTTCAAGGGTAATTACAACCTCTTTAATAACATCAGCTAACGTTGCACGATCATCTGCATTTTCACTGCTTCTTAAAAAAGGGACATGTGCCCCGTAATAAGATGCTATTTCCGCGATCTCTTTGCTATCAGTCGAGACAATAACATCATCAAATATATTTGTTTTTAAAGCTGTTTCAATAGAATACGAAATAACTGGCTTGCCCAAAAAATCTTTTATGTTTTTGTTTCGAATTCTTTTACTTCCACCCCTGGCAGGGATAAGAGCTAAATTTTTCAAGTTCATTGATTATTGTTGTTAAAAAGCAGGATATGGAGATACAACTGGTCAAATAAAATCCAATACCTTTTGTATCACATAATCCTGTTCAGCTTCTGTTAAAGATGGAAAAACAGGTAAACTAATACATTTTTGATAATAGTCTTCTGCCACAGGAAAATCTCCGGATTTCCAACCAAAATTTTCTCTATAATAAGGTTGTAGATGAACCGGGATATAATGTATCTGGCTAAATATGTTATTTTCTTTAAGGTAATTGTAAAATTCTTTCCTGCGGTCACATAAAACAATATATAAGTGATACGCATGCGAGATCATATCGGATACATCAGGAATTTTTAACATCGTATTTTCAAAAGCTTTATTATATTTTTCTATGATCTCATTTCTTTTTTGCAGTCCCCTGTCTGCCTTTTTTAGCTGGCTCATTCCCAATGCTGCCTGTATATCTGTTAAGCGGTAATTAAATCCCAGTTCAACCATTTCATAATACCATCCACCATGGTCTTCCCTAAGCAGTTCCGGGTCCTTTGTAATACCATGATTTCGTATAGTGCAAAGTTTTTGATACAGTGCTTTGCTATTCGTGGTAATCATCCCACCTTCGCCGGTAGCAATATGTTTAACAGGATGAAATGAAAAAATAGCCATCTCGCTGTACCTGCAACTACCACACGTAACCTTTTCATTCTTTTTGTTTAAAAAATAACCGCCCGGGGCATGA
>CAYPTK010000006.1:9600-29848 GCA_964413555.1 uncultured Bacteroidales bacterium
TGACAGGCATCTTCAAGTATCCAAAGGCCATGTTTATCAGCAATCTGTTTAAGTTTTTCCATATTTATAGGGTAACCTGCAAAATCTACTGGAATTATTCCCTTATAAGTACGCGGGGGTGCATTTTCAAGTTTCTTTTCCAGTTTATCCAAATCCATCAAATAAGTATCCGGGTCAATATCAACAAAATCTACATCTCCTCCTGCATAAAGCACGCAATTGGCAGAAGCCAAAAATGTAATAGGGGTGGTGATTACTTTATCACCGGGTTTTATATTTAATGCCAAAGCACTTAAATGCAAGGCAGCAGTCCCGTTTGATACAGCCACTGCATATTTTGCACCTACATATCGTGCAAATTCTTGTTCAAACTGCAACACTTTAGGCCCGGTAGTGATAAAATCATCCTGCAATGCTTTTGCAACACTTTCAAGGTCATGTTCATCGATATGTTGCTTGCCATAAGGTATTCTATTCATAATGTAAGCGGCTTAAAATTTGGATCCACGTATTTTTTTATCAATTCCCTCATTTGCTCTATATTAATCCATTCTTTATTTTGGGATGAATTATATTTAAATCCGGGTGGAACAGGTTTTGCTCCCTTATAATAATTTAAACAAACCTCTTTAAACTCGGCTGAAGATAATAATGCATAATACTTTCCTATATCTATCGTGTTATGCGAATCACTTTCCGTTATCATTTCTTCATGTAATTTTTCACCTGGCCTGATGCCTGTATATTCGATCTGTGCATCGGGAGCAATTGCTTTTGCTACTGTTTCAATATTATATGACGGGATCTTTGGAACAAATATTTCTCCGCCCAAAGCATTTTCTATTGCCCATAATACCATTTCCACTCCTTCTTCCAAAGAGATGTTAAACCTCGTCATATCTTTATGTGTCACAGGTAATTTTCCTTCACATGCTTTATTCATAAAAAAAGGGATAACCGAACCTCTTGACCCCATTACATTGCCATACCTGACAACAGAAAAACGCAAATCCCTGTCTCCTTTAATATTATTAGCTGCAATGAACAATTTATCCGACACGAGTTTAGTAGCACCATATAAATTTACAGGGGCAGCAGCTTTATCTGTTGAAAGTGCCACCACTACCTTAACATTACTGCTCAAAGCTGCATTGATCACATTTTCGGCGCCTATGACATTGGTCTTAACTGCTTCCATAGGATTATACTCGGCTGCAGGCACCTGCTTAATCGCTGAAGCATGAATAATAACATCTATCCTTTCACAAGCCCTGTTAAGCCTGTCGCCGTCTCTTACATCGCCAATAAAGTATCGGAGGCCCGGGTATTTTTGTGTATTATATACCTGAGACATCTCAAATTGCTTCAATTCATCGCGTGAATAGATCACGAGGCGTTTAATATCAGGATAGCGGTTAAGAATTACTTCTGTGAATTTTTTCCCGAAAGATCCTGTCCCCCCCGTAATAAGTACTGATTTATTATTTAACATATTTTAAAATAATCTCTTTTTTAAAACATTTGTAAAGAAAAAAAACTAAGCCATGGCAAACAGCACTAATGATGATAAGATAATATTGTCCGAGCATATTCATTAACTTGGCTAAAAAATATACCAAATTAATTTTGTACGTGTTATCATGCCTCATTTTCATGTAATTTATTGCTGTATAATATAAAAACACAAAAATAATAATAGTTCTATAACATAAAGGTAAATTTTATTTTTATTTTAGCATTTTAATGAATCGCGAGATGGGTTAAAAAAAGATTAAATTTGAACCAAAATAAACAGGCATTTATTTACAATGAATAAAAAAATATACCTCTGTCCTCCACACATGGGTGGCAATGAGCAAATGTATATCAAACAGGCATTTGACAGTAACTGGATCGCACCACTGGGAGAAAATGTAAACCTTTTTGAATCTGCTTTGTGCCGAAAGCTAAATATCCCTGAGAATAGTGTTGTTGCCCTTTCAAGTGGAACAGCAGCTATACATTTGGCCCTTGTAAATCTTAACGTTAACCCGGAAGACGAAGTTATTGTCTCTTCCTTCACCTTTTCAGCTACTGTAAATCCTATCGTTTATATGGGAGCAACTCCTGTATTTATTGATAGTGAAAGTAAAACATGGAACATGGACCCTGAACTGCTGGAAAATGCAATCAAAGACAGATTATCTAAAGGCAAAAGGGTGAAAGCCATCATTCCTGTACATTTATACGGGATGCCTGCCCAAATAAACGAAATCATGCAAATTGCAAAACAATTCGATATACCTGTTATAGAAGATGCAGCTGAAGCGCTGGGCAGTGAATATTCTGCCAAACCGGTGGGCACCTTTGGAACTTATGGTATTTTATCATTTAACGGAAATAAAATCATTACAACGTCTGGCGGGGGAGCGCTTATTTGTAAAAATCCGGAACTGTCTGACCAAACCAGATTCCTGGCAACACAAGCCAGGGATTCAGCACCACATTACCAGCATTCACAAATAGGATATAACTATAGAATGAGTAATATATTGGCAGGTATTGGGCGAGGCCAAATGGACGTATTAGACGAACATGTAAACCGCCATAGATATAATCATGAATATTATATGAATACACTCGGAAATCACAAGGGTTTTCATTTCCTTAAAGAACCCGCTCAATCATATTATTCCAACTTTTGGCTAACCACACTTACCATTGATCCAAAAGTAACCAATGGAATATCTCGTGAAACCCTCCGCCTTCATCTTCAAAATAACAACATTGAATCAAGGCCTTTATGGAAACCCATGCACATGCAACCAGTTTTTAAATCATTCCCGTCTTATACGAATGGTACATCAGAAACCCTTTTCCAAGATGGACTATGTCTGCCTTCCGGTTCTTCATTAACAGATGATGATCTTAAAAATATTACATCATTAATTAATACCTTAACCATATAATTCTAAAATATATTACTAAAACAATTATTTGCATTTATGTTACCATTATTTATATTATTTTTAATTTTTAAAATCATACATTAGCATGAAAATTTTAGTTACTGGTGCAGCGGGATTTATAGGATATCACCTGATCAATAATCTATTAGAAAGAGGTGATCAGGTAGTGGGCCTCGATAATATCAATGACTACTATGATGTCAGATTAAAATATGGCCGTCTTGAACAAACAGGAATACCAAACGGAAAAATCAAATACAATCAACTCGTAACAAGTAATTTATTTGACAATTATCAATTCATTCAACTCGGTTTAGAAGACAGGGAATCCATTGTCAACCTGTTTAAAACACAAAAGTTCGACCGGGTATGCAATTTGGCTGCCCAGGCCGGAGTGCGGTATAGCATTACCAATCCATATACTTATATTGACTGCAATATTGTAGGATTTATCAATATTTTAGAGGCCTGCAGGCATCATGGAGTAAAACACCTGGCATATGCCAGCAGTTCCAGTGTATATGGATTGAATGAAGACATGCCATTTTCGACACATAATAACGTGGATCATCCGATCAGCCTGTATGCAGCCAGCAAAAAAAGCAATGAATTGATGGCGCATACCTATAGCTATTTATATGGCCTGCCCACGACAGGATTGCGGTTTTTTACCGTCTACGGCCCCTGGGGAAGGCCTGATATGGCTTTATTCAAGTTTACAAAAGCAATCCTTGCAAACCAATCCATTGATATTTATAATAATGGAAATATGCAGCGCGACTTCACCTATGTTGATGATATTGTTGAAGGTGTAACCCGTGTAATCGATAGCATCCCTATAGGAGACGCGTCATGGGATGCTCGTCAACCAGATCCGTCTACATCGCCGGCACCATTTAAAATTTATAATATTGGCAACAGCAGTCCTGTCCACCTCATGAAATTCATTGAAGCATTGGAAAAAACGCTTGGCAAAGAAGCAACAAAAAACTATTTGCCCATGCAACCCGGTGACGTTCCCAAAACCTGGGCAGATACAGAAGACCTTTCAAGCGAATTGGGGTATAAACCAAACACTCCTGTTGAAAAAGGAATTGAAGAATTCGTGAGTTGGTATAAAAATTTTTATCATATAAAAAATTGATTGACAAAATTGATCATAAAAATCCATCCATACCATACAAAGGAAATCCAATACACTTTTAGAACAATCCTCCAGGACTTTTTAGGATTAGATTTTTCCATTGAAACCGATGCAACGTGCAACAAATTTCATATTCATTTAAAAAATGGAAATTCACTATTCATTGAAGATCATTTTTTCTTTCATCTGCAAAATGAACCATATCTTAAAGCGAACCACGTTCCTCAACGTGTTATTTTTGGAAAAATGGAATTCATTCCTGAAAAAGATGTCCCTGCCATATTCGGAATTACAGAATGCCTTATTAATGAAGAAAATGAGACAAAAAACATTCAATGTAAACTTGATATAATTGCTTCTACATTTTTTATGCTCAGCCGATGGGAAGAGTATGTAAATCTTTCACGAGATAAATTTGGCCGCTTCCCGGCAAAAGCAAGCCTGGCTTATCAACAAGGCTTTTTACACCGGCCAGTGGTTAACGAATATATTGAGCTAATTTGGAACATGTTACGTTTTCTTGGAATTGATCAAGAACGTAAGAAACATGATTTTAAAGTTATACCGACCCATGATATCGATTTTTTAACTTATCCTAAAAAAACCTGGCTCCATTTAATCCATAGCAAATTTATAAAACGCGAAAAAAATGCTTTGCAAAAGCATTTAAAGAATATTCAACAAGACCCTTATAACATGTATGAATACCTCATGGACCTGAGTGAAGCAACAAATACCAGGTCGCGCTTTTACTTTTTAGGTGACAAGCGTTCAAAATATGATACCCAGTCATACTTACATAAAAAAAGGTTTCATGATTTGATCTCGCTAATCAAATCCCGCGGACATATCATTGGACTTCACGGGAGTTATAATTCATATAATAATACACGATTATTCCGCGAAGAAAAACAAAAGCTGGAAGAAGCTATTCAGTCCCCGTTAAACGAAGGAAGACAACATTTCTTACGGTTTAAGAACCCGGAAACATGGAGTATTTGGGAAGAGAATAACATGCAGGTAGATAGCACACTTGGTTATGCTGACCAAATTGGATTTCGTTGTGGAATTTGTTATGATTATCCTGTTTTTGATATTATAAACCAGAAAACTTTACATTTGTATGAAAGGCCTTTAATAATGATGGAAGTGACTTTGGTTAATTACCAAAAACTCACTGTTAACCAATCCCTAAATACTTTATCAGAATATAAAGAAAAAATAGCCCGGTATAATGGAAATTTTGTTATTTTATGGCATAATTCAAGTTTTAATATTGATCATTGGCCTCCATATCAAGTAGTGTATGAAAAAATATTAGAATGATCAAAATTTAAAGCTTTTCATTTTCCGGCATTTTAAAATACACCTTTCAATCATTAAATATGAAAGAAATTGAAACCAATTCATTATCAAGCTAATAAATCTCTTCTCCAAAAAATAAATTTTTACTCAGCCTTGCTTATGGCTTTTTGGTTGCCCCTCGAACGCACCTTTTTTCCTATAGCCATTTGGATATGGATCGGGACATGGCTTTTAGAAGGTGATTTGAAAAACAAGTTAACCTTTTCTTTTAAAAACAAATACAAACAAAGCATTTTCATTATTGTTTGCCTATTTTATATAATGCATATTGTAGGTTTAATCTATTCTGAAAACATCTCTAAAGGAATGTTTGACCTTCAATTAAACGTTATCATGATTTTATTTGTTTTTGTTATGCACGGTTTAAACGATTTCTACAGGGAAAAACCACATTATCTCCCTGCAAGTTTTTTATTCGGCACATTAACAATATCATTAATAGCATTCATTATTGGCATTATTAACGGCAGTTCAAATCTTTCTTCAAACATACAAGATTTACCTTTCATTCATCATACTTATGTTTCCATGTATGTTAATTTCTCCGTCATCTTAAGCCTTTATTTTTTTGAAAAACACGTTATCATAAAACCTCGTAGTATATGGTTAATAATAAGTGTTTTTTTGGGAATTATTATCTGGCTATTGCAATCACGTGCCGGAATGATGTTTTATGCATTGATCATCGTGGCCTGGTTAATGTATATTGCACGAAAACTCAATCTCCCAAAATTATTAAGCTGGTCCATTATTATCGTCATTTTAGGGATGTCAATATTTTTCATCACGAAAAATAAACGGTTTGATCCTATATTAAATATGGTTACACACTATTCATTTAACCAACAAAAAACAAAAGAAAAAGCAATAATTCCTATAAGATTTAGAATATGGGATAGTAGTTTTGATGTCATTCAAAACAACTGGCTTACAGGTGTGGGAACGGGTGATGTAAAAAACGAACTCAAGAAATCTTATAAATCAAATGAATATTTTAACTGCTATTCAAAACGTTTAAACGCGCATAATCAATTTATAGAAACATTTATTAAACTTGGAATAATAGGATTTATTTTACTAATACTTTTATTTTTAATACCAATTTATTATAGCATTAAAGATAAGCACTATTTGCTGTTGAGCTTTATTTCCATACTATTATTTTATTGGTTCATAGAGTCTATGTTATGCAGGGTATCAGGAATTGCTTTTTTTGTATTATTTTATAACTACTTAGTGTTTAATGATTATCATTTAAAGCAGAAGAAATAGAAACGCTGATGAATTTATAAATAAAAATACATAAAAGGCCTATAAACAAAAAAATTATTCCGTATTTAAACACATCTATTACCGAAAAAGATTGATTGTCAGGATATTTTATTTCCTTATCTACAATAATAATCGGCGATAAAAATTCCAATCCTCTTTCAAGTTGTTGTTTTTCTTTGTATAAATTAATAATTCTTTGTTCAGGCAATAACACTTCGTTAATGTCCAACACGTTGATCCCTGAAATGGTTTTGCTTTCATTATTAAACTCTTTTATTTCTTCCTGTATAATACCTAACAATGTATCCATTTGATTTTTCTGAAATTCGATTTTATTTTTATAATATGATGTATTAAAATAGTTCTTTATTCCAATCGAAAAAGTATCCAAAAGTTTCACATTCTCTACAAAAAAATGTAATTTTATAAAATCTTTATTTTCATCATTATCAAAATTATCAACATTCATATGCTTAATCTTTGAAATAACATTTTCTCGTGTATTCATCTTTTTGATTAATATCTCAGATTGATTGTTATTTATATTTTCAGAAAATGAAAATGCCATTTCTTCCAAAACATTTATATTTATGACATTACTTTTTAGCGTATATATCAATTCATAATCATTTTTTTTATTAAAACTTACATATAAACCTGTAAGCAATCCTAAAACAATAAAAATTATAACAATGTATATTTTTTTTTTAATAAAAAGAATTGCTTTCCCTATAAATTTTAATATATCCAGTTCTTCATTTGCAGTAGTCATAAATATAAGATTAATTTAATGTTAAAATAATGTTAACAAACTAGGAGGCAAATTTAACAATAATTCATTAAATTTGTCCCGAATTCTTTTCTGTTTAGAAATTAAATCATTAAGTAAAAGATATGGTTCAAAAAATCATCAAAAAATATTCTAATAAATTCGTCTCTAAATGGATCATTTTATTAATTGATCTGATTATGGTGTTTTTACTATTTGTTCTTGCATATGTTATACGTTTTAATTTTAATATTATTACTGTAAAACAGTTTTTGGCAAGATCGCAAATGATATATGTCATTGTCATTTATCTTATCAGTTTTTTAATTTTTGGTTCTTACTCGGGTGTTATCCGGCATACAACATTACACGACTCCATTCGGGTGTTCCTGTCTATCTCTTTGAGCACTATAATAATAGCCTCGGTAACTTATGCCGTGCAAACATATTTCGATAACCATGTTTTAAATGTTCCTTTCTCGGTCATATTAATACACTACCTACTTTGTGCATTTTTCCTGATCAACAGCCGTTTTCTCATCAAATTATTATATGTATATCTATCCAACAGCCCCAAAGAAAACATTAATGTTTTGATATATGGTGCCGGAAATTTAGGGCTTATCACTAAAAACGCGCTTCATAGTGATCATTATAATAATTATAAAGTTGTCGGGTTTATCGAAGACAATCCTTCCAAACAGGGAAAAATTATTGAAGGTATAAAAACATACCCATCAGGACAGGTATTTAATAAAGCGTTTCTTGAAAAAGAAGATATTAAAGAAATGATTATTGCAATTCAAGGGATCAGCATTACACAAAAAAGGAAAATTGCCAACACGTGCTTAAATTATAATTTAAAAGTAAAAAACATCCCTTCTGTAGACCGTTGGATTAATGGCGAACTGAACATTAATCTAATCAATAATATAAAGATTGAAGATTTGCTAGGCCGCGACTGTATTTATCTTGATGAACAAAATATTATAAGAGGGATTAAAAACAAAACCATTCTGGTAACTGGTGCTGCAGGTTCCATTGGAAGTGAAATTTGCCGTCAGGTTTTACGGTTTAAACCCAGGCAATTAATCCTTTATGACCAGGCAGAAACTGCGATGAATGAATTATATATTGAGTTATGTGATGAGATGAATTATCAAAATATAAAATTTATCGTTGGTGATGTTAACAATGTAAAAAAACTTGAAAATATTATTAAAAATTACCGTCCCGGTTTAATTTTCCATGCTGCAGCGTATAAGCATGTTCCATTAATGGAAACAAACCCGTATGAAGCAATAAAGGTAAACCTGGGGGGGACCAAAATAGTTGCAGACATGGCTGTTAAATATAACGTGGAACGATTCGTAATGATCTCTACTGATAAAGCTGTGAACCCCACTAATGTAATGGGGGCAACCAAACGATTAAGCGAAATGTACACCCGGTCTCTGAACAAATTAACCGGATCCACAAAATTCATTATTACCCGTTTTGGCAATGTACTGGGTTCTAATGGTTCTGTTATTCCTTTATTCAAAAAACAAATTGAAAATGGTGGGCCGGTGACTGTTACACATGCCAATATCACCAGGTACTTCATGACAATACCCGAAGCATGTCAACTGGTATTAGAAGCTGCCTTCATGGGAAAAAACGGGGAAATATTTGTATTTGACATGGGTGAATCCGTGAAAATAATTGATCTTGCCAAAAAAATGATAAAACTATCGGGATTGGAATTAGGAAAAGATATAGACATAAAAATAACGGGGTTACGTGCCGGGGAAAAATTACACGAAGAACTTCTGACAAAAGAAGAAAACACGGTTGCGACGCACAATCCAAAAATCATGATTGGAAAAGTACAGGAATATGATCACGAAAAAGTTATTCATGAGATTGAACATCTGATCAATACACTGGATACAATGGATGATAATTCAATGGTCGAAAAAATAAAAAAAATGATCCCGGAATTTATCAGCAACAATTCTGTATATAGTAGTTTAGACTATACTGAAAAACTCAATAAAGAAAAAATTGTATACTAACCTGATTTATTTATAAAATTAATCAGCACGGATACCAAAAAAACATATATATTCGTTGAATATTTGAAAAAACAGTTTATGCTGATAAAATTTCACCAATAGGAAAAGACATTATTCATCAGGACAGATTTAAATACCATTTTAAAAACATTAATTTTATTGCGAATTCTAAAAAGAAGAAAATTATTTTTATATTTGTACTCAATTTTGTCCGGTGGTGTAATCGGCTAACACATCTGGTTTTGGTCCAGAGGAGTCCAGGTTCGAGTCCTGGCCGGACAGCAATCGTTTATTTATTTGATAAACAATTTATTTCTCCATTTTAAAAACGATCAATACCATTATATATCAGTTGATATTATTTATAATAATATAATTAAATTTCATAGTAGTTCCCAGTATCTTAATGGAATCTTACAGATAAAGAGATTTGTTTAAATCATCTATAATAAAATTAATAATTTTTGTTGAACTTAATTAGTATAATATGTACGACATTCTTGAACTGAACAAAAAACTTGTTTCTGATTTAAGAGAAATCGCTAAAGAAATGAAAATAAAAAAGGCTGATTCTCTTAAAAAACAAGACCTGATCTATAAAATTTTAGATCAACAAGCGATAGAAGCCTCTAATAATAATTCAGATAGTGAAGAAACCAATAAAACCAAGAGGAAACCCCGCGGCAAGACTACTGCTAAAAAAGAACAAGAACCCCAATCACCACCAGCAGTGAATCCTGTAAAAACTGATAAAGCAAAAGAGCATAACGCGGACTATATCAAAATCAACAGCTCTGATCAAGCGTTCACAACTGAAAAGATTAATAACGTACCTAAAGAAAAAGAACCCCAAACATCTAAAAAAAGAGGTACCGTTACAGTAAATGACAATCCTTCAAGTGAGCACAGTAAATATTTTGCCGAGAAAAAACCTGATACGGTAAAAGAGAGCAAAATAGAAACTAAAACAACTGCTGCAAGAGAAAATCCCGGGACAGATAACTCGTTAAAAGATTATGAATTTGATGGCATTATAAGCAATTTTGGTGTGCTCGAGATCATGCCCGATGGATATGGCTTCCTTCGCTCTGCCGATTATAATTATTTTAATTCCCCGGATGATATTTATGTTTCACAATCTCAAATAAAACTATTCGGACTCAAAACCGGTGATGTTGTCCAGGGAACAATAAGGCCGCCAAAAGACGGTGAAAAATATTTCCCGCTAATAAAAATCGAGCAGATTAATGGACGTTCACCTGAATTTATTCGTGACAGGGTTGCATTTGATTATTTAACCCCTTTATTTCCCGATGAAAAATTCAACCTGCTGGATAATGGAAATCCAAGCCTTTCTGTCAGGATAGTAGACATGTTTACTCCTATCGGGAAAGGACAAAGAGGCCTTATTGTCGCGCAACCTAAAACAGGTAAAACCATTTTGCTTAAAGAAATTGCAAATGCTATTGCCCGAAACCACCCTGAAGTTTATCTTATGATTTTACTCGTGGACGAACGTCCTGAGGAGGTGACTGATATGGCCAGGGATGTTCATGGCGAGGTTATTTCATCTACATTTGATGAACCGGCTGAAAAGCATGTGAAAGTATCAAATATTGTAATTGATAAAGCCAAAAGAATGGTAGAATGCGGCCATGACGTGGTGATTTTACTTGACTCAATTACACGGCTTGCAAGAGCATTTAATACAGTTTCCCCTGCATCAGGAAAAATCCTGTCCGGTGGCGTGGATGCCAATGCACTCCATAAACCCAAACGATTTTTTGGTGCTGCCAGAAATATTGAAAACGGCGGATCATTAACAATTTTAGCCACGGCACTTACAGAAACCGGTTCAAAAATGGATGATGTCATTTTTGAAGAATTTAAAGGTACAGGAAATATGGAACTTCAGCTTGACAGAAAATTATCCAACAAACGTGTATTCCCGGCAGTAGACATCAATTCTTCAAGTACAAGGCGGGAAGATCTTCTGCACGACAAAGAAACACTGGACAAAATGTGGATATTAAGAAATTACCTCTCTGATTTCAATTCAATCGAAGCTATGGAATTTATGAAAGACCGTATGACC
This sequence comes from uncultured Bacteroidales bacterium, assembly GCA_964413555.1. Lineage (GTDB taxonomy): Bacteria > Bacteroidota > Bacteroidia > Bacteroidales > JBBRXJ01 > CAYMKE01. The sequence goes on from CAYPTK010000006.1 coordinate 21,251, forward strand.
AAAACAAGGTCTAACGAAGAATTTTTAATTTCTATGAACAGTGAAGCATAGTTTTTTCACCCAAATTATGTATTAGAACTTCGTAATGAGCATTAAAAATATGATAAAACAAGGATTGCAATACCTTGTTTTGAAGTAATTTTAATGTGTAATAGATTTTCTAATGTATATTTTGGGTTTAATGTAAGGCAACAGGTAATTTATATAACAATGCAACAATTTGGCAAATACATCCTTTTTGCTGGCATCATTTTAGTAATACTTGGAACGATCATTTGGTTTTTTGGAGACAAACTGGGCTGGTTTGGCAATTTACCCGGTGATATTAAAATCAAAAAGGACAACTTCTCTTTTTATGCACCCATCACTTCAATGATATTATTCAGTATTGTCTTGAGTTTTATTATTTGGTTAATACGTAAATTATAATTATTATTCTTTAATATCTTCATTCTTAATCACTTCTCCTCCAAAACTTGCTGTAATGTGCTCTTTTTCAGGGTTACCTTTTATATTAATAAAGCCCCCTGTTTTCGCTGTAGCTTTAACATGCTTTTGAACGTTTATTTTGGCTTTTCCTTTTGTATGAGTTTCAACAACAGCATTTTGACTAATCAAATCAAACCCGCTGAATGTTGACCCGGAATTCGCTTTGACATACTGGCCGGTAACAAACCCATCTATAGAGATCAACCCACCTGAAATAGCTATACTTGTAATTGAATCTGCATTTACATTTAACGATAAAATAGAGCCACTCGCTGCTTTCAATTCAATATGGGAGCCTTTTAAAGTATCTTCGGTTAAAATTTTTGCCCCGGCAATCGCCTCAATTTTATTCAATTCTTTAAATGTTACTTTAATCCTGATTTTTTCATCACTAAATAAATCCAGGCTTGTTTTAATATTTAGCGTTTGATCCTCGGTATTGATCTCCAAATTTTCCCGTTCGAAACCGTTCATATCTTTAATATCAACAGAGACTGTATCTGCCTTTACCAGTTCAATTTGTACATTTCTTGACGCCTTAATAGCATTAAAATCTTCTACGCTTACAACGTCATGTGCCTGCAAATTCAAGACAAACAATAAAGAAACAAAGGGAATCATGATTAATGTTTTCATAAATATATTTTTTTGATTATTTATACAAAATACTCTTTTAGAATCCCGTGGCAAATACGATAAAAAACACCGACTGCATTTTTTATTTTATTTAAAGCTGCCTCAAAACCTTTTCAAGGTTGAAATTTTTGCTGATTTATCTTCCAAACCACAGGGTAAATTTTAAAATTTAAAATAAAGACACAATTTTCAGGCCATTTTTTACTCCATCAAGATAATAAATGATTAATATCTTCTTCTGTAAAATCTTTAAAAGGATTCTTATTGTGCATCATTTCATCAGTTAATCCTTTTTTATATTCCTGCAAGTTAAGAATCTTTTCTTCAATACTATCTTTTACAATAAATTTATATGCCAATACATTCCTGTTTTGCCCGATTCTGTGAGTCCTGTTTATCGCCTGGCTTTCTACTGCAGGATTCCACCAGGGGTCTATAATAAAAACATAATCTGCAGAAGTTAGATTCAGGCCTGTCCCGCCGGCTTTTATTGATATCAGAAAAACCTTGATATCATCATGTTTCTGAAATTCTTTTATCTTCTTTTTGCGTTGATTTTCATTTGCATTGCCAATCAAATATTCATACCTGATATTATTTTCCTCAAAATACGCTTTAAATAAATTCAAATGTTTTACAAAACTGGAATAAATTAATACTTTATGGTTTTCGCTAATTAATTTATGAATGCTTCTGATGACTTCATCAAATTTACCGGATTCATCTGCATTTTCATTATTAATCAATTTTGGATGATTAGCTAACAACCTGAGTTTCATCAAACCATTTAAAATGATAAAACTTGCTTTATCTTTTCCTTTTTTCTCAATATTTTGTAAAATCAGGTTCCGAATTGATGATTTTTCTTTTTCATATAATGCCCGTTGACGTTCGCTCATCTCGCAATAATATGTTTTAATAGACAGGTCGGGCAGGTCCTTTGCAACAGAATCTTTAGTCCGCCGCAAAATAAAAGGTTCTATTAATCTATGAAGCCTTTCTTTTTGTGTTTCATCCTGATTTTTTTCAATTGGAGAGACAAAATATTGCTTGAAAAAATGTATGTTTCCTAATAATCCGTTATTTAAAAATGACATTTGAGACCATAAATCAATCAATGAATTTTCAACCGGTGTGCCTGTTAAAGCCAACCGATACTCTGAATTAATTTTTTTCACGGATCGATATACTTTAGAACCGGGATTTTTGATCATCTGGCTTTCGTCAAGTATCACGTAAAAAAAAGGAAAAGTTATTAACATATTTATATCATTCCGTATAACCCCATATGTCGTCAGGATAACATCATAATCAGCAAATTTATTAAAATTCTGTTCTCTTTTGTATCCCATGTATTTAAAATACCGTAATCCCGGGGCAAATTTTCTTATTTCATCTTCCCAATTATGTATAAGAGAAAGGGGCATTACAATAAGTGAAGTTTTAAATGAAGCAGGGGCTTCATCTCCAATTGCAACAGTATCAAAAAGCATTAATTGCTTTTCTACAGGTTTAGTTTTCCCGATATCTTGACCGGGAGCTATCTCTTTCGTGAATTCTTCTTTAAATTTCATCAGTAACGCGATCACCTGTAGCGTTTTTCCAAGTCCCATGTCATCTGCAAGGCAGCCACTCAAATTATTTTCATAAAGGTAATTCATCCAGTTAAACCCCTGCAGTTGATAGGGCCTTAATTGTGCATTAATCCCCTTGGGAACCTGTTTGTAATGTATTTTTTTAATATTAAAATCATTATATTTTTTAAGTTTATTGCTTATAAATTTATCGTTTAACGATCTGATTAAAGTAAAATGATGTTTATCGAGTTTAACCGATTTTCTTGTATTTTTCCCAAATTTTAAAAGATCCTCGTATTTCGAAAACCATTCTTCAGGTATCAATGCAATTTTGCCGTCTGGCAAAACAAACTCCCGGTTCCCGTTTAGTATATGGTCTCTTAAATTAATAAACGGGATTTCATATCCCTTAAACTGCACGTTTCCATAAACATCAAACCAATCCTTTTCTTTAGTTACCCTGAAATTAATTTCCGGCCTTCCAATTACAAATGTATTCTCCGGGTTCTGTACAATCTTAATTTTTTTATCGTCCAACATTTCTTTATGTTCGCTTAACCATGTAATAATCTGGTATTTTAATTCCCCGTTTTCAACTGTTTTTTGTTGCTTGTCAGATAAAACATATAATGCTCCCTGTTTATGCTTAAATCCTAAGTTTTGAATAAATTCAATGATTTCTTGTTCCCAATTTATATTCCTGTTTATCTTGACAAATTTATAATCATCGTGGCCTTTTTTTAAAAAAACTTTATTCCCGTTTGTATCATTGCTCAAAAATTCAACATCATCATAATGATAAGACAACTGGATCAACGGGCTTTCAGAAAAATCATTATTCAGGTTAAACACGGCAGTTCGTTTAGTCTCGGGAGTTTCAACATCAAAACCTTTGGCATTAACATTATAATTTCTTATAGCATTTAAAATAAAGGTCTCAAAATATTTTTTCTCGCTTTGAGGAGGGATTTCTACAAATTTTTTAGTGAAAAAAGGGATTAATTTTTTACTGTCAATTTGTTCATTAAATGAAAACAGTGTATTTCCCAACAGAAGCCAACAAGGCTTATGTGTAATAAATGTATATTTTTTACCTGTTAATGAAATTTCCTTTTCAAGATGCTTAATGTTTAAAAAATATTTTGTCTTTGAATTTTCCCTGATAAAATTAAATACAACATCAGCCGGTTCTTTAACAACTTTTATTGGCTTTTCACTAATTGCATCCTTTTTTCTTCCTTTAAAATAAATGGGAACATCATGTTTTTTTATTATTTCAATCCCTTCTATCAATCTCTTTTCTACATAAGGCCTTATAACTTTATGAAAATGTTCCGGTTTTAAATGCTTAAAAAAATCTTTTGCCTTTTGATTGTTTTTACTGAATTTTTTAACCAATACATCTTCACTATAATTATTAATAATTTCAATAAGTTGAATTTCACAATCATTTAATACAATATCGTAATCGTACACTGTATTCATATTGACTTTCCTGAATGACAGGCTAAATTCATCTAATTCATTCAGGCTTACAACGTACGCCTCAATTACTACGCCAACATCATCATTTTTTGATAATGTAAAAACCAATCGTCTTTTTTTAAATTCCTTTTTCATCCGATAACCTATTTTATCATGGACGTTCCATATTTATTTTTCAATTTAAAATATGTACAATTTGATATATTAACGCGACGAAAGTAAAGACATTTTGATAAATCTCCAAAATTATTTTTCAAATAGGCACGTGTTGTGGCCACGTCATAACACGCACGAAAACAAAAGGTTAACATTTTTTTTATTTATATTACGAGTTTTTTATTTTATTTTGTTACTTTTAAAAAGATTTAATTTGGGAATATGATTGAATTGTAATATATTCGTAATCTAAATAAATCAGGATTATTTAAATATAAAACAGCCATGTTTAAATTTATAAACTCCCATATAGCCTTTAGTTTAATTGGAATTTTTATTTTTATCTTACCAATTAACAGCTTTGCCGACTCCAGTGAAAAAAACTTCAAAAAAATCTTTACCGAAGGAAATTACTTTTTTTACCGGGAAGATTATAAAGACGCGTTATCTCTTTTCAAGCAACTATATAAAGAACAACCAGATAATGCTAATATTAATTATAAACTTGGTAATTGTATTTTAAATATTTCGACCCTCCCGAATGAAAAAGCCATAGCATACCTTGAGAAAGCTGTTAAAAATATTTCAAAAAATTATAAAGAAGGTTCATACCAGGAAGAAGCAGCCCCAACAGATGCTTATTTTTATCTTGGAAAAGCCTACCATGTAAACAACAAGTTGGAAAAAGCACGGTCTACATATGAAAAATACAAAGAACTATTAGAAGTAGAAGATATTGCCACGATTGATTATGTAAACAAACAAATAGAGGCATGCAATACTGCTAAAGAATTAATGAATAATCCTGTAGAATGTAAAAAAATATCTTTAAATGATTCTTTAAATTTACAACCGGAGTCATTTAACTTATTGATCTCGGGCAATGGGAATACAATGGTTTTCATGACACACGAACCGTTCTACGATGCTATCCAGTATGCCAAAAAAGAAAACGGTAAATGGACTGCACCTAAAAATATCATGTTTGACCTGGGAATTGATGATAAGTTTTACGTGACCTCGATTTCATTCAATGGTGATAAAATGTTTCTTTATGAAGATAATACATTTAACAGGGATTTATATTTCAGTGAATTTAAAGAAGAAAAATGGACAAAAGTACAACCCATTGACGATGGAGACATTAACACGAAATACTGGGAATCACACCCCTATATATCTCCCAACGGCGACTTTTTATACTTTGTAAGTAACAGGCCAGGGGGGATTGGAGCTTCCGATATTTATAAATCTCCAAAATTAAAAGACCGGTGGGGTACCCCCATAAACCTCGGCACACCTGTAAATACCCTGTTTAATGAAGATTCACCTTTTTTGTCTAAAGACGGGAGAACATTGTATTTTAGCTCTCAAGGGCATGTAAACATGGGGGGATATGATATTTTTTACTCAAATTTAACAGGCAATAATAAATGGAGTGAACCTTTAAATATCGGTTATCCTATTAATTCAACAGACGACGATCTGTTTTATGTTCCTATAAACGAAGGAATTAAAGGATATCAGGCAGAACTTAACTCCAGTGGTGATCTAAACATTATTCAATACAATATTGGAGAAAGTGATGTTGAATTGATTACCATTAAAGGAAATATTACATTAGATGATAACGAAACCGAATTCGATGAATCATTTCAAGTAGCATTTATTAATTCTGATAATGATACTGTAGCCATAGATACAACGGTAGAAAATGGAGCATACAGTCAACAAGTAGTTCGGGATAAATATAAAGTCATTATTTCGGGAGACGGCTATACAACAAAAACCATAAATGTAGTACCTTCTGAAAACAAAGAACAAAATATTTTTGCTTCTAATGTTAAACTTAAGCCAAAGGAAATAGCTTCCGGGGATTATTTATCTATAAAAATCTTACTTTTTGATTATGGTGAAGATGAATTAAATCGCGAATCAAAAATCGAGCTCGAACGAATATATAATTATCTTGAAGATAATCCTTCATTACACATTGAAGTTACCGGGTTCACGGATTCACGCGGGCCTTCTGAATTTAACCGCGCGTTATCTATTAAACGATCTGAATCTGTTATCAATTACCTTACAAACAAAGGAATTTCACCGGATCGCTTTGTCATTTCAGGAAAAGGAGAGGATGAGAATATAGCACTCAATCAAAACCCGGATGGGACAGATAATCCTACCGGCAGAAAGTACAACAGGCGTGTTGAACTAAAGGTATTAAAATCAGAAGACAATACAAAAATAAAACATATTGCAGACATACCTGAAAAATCAAAATCTAATAATTATGAACTCTATACTGTATTTCTTTCCAAATCTAAAATTAAATTATTAGAATCACAGGTAAAAGGCCTCGTTAATAGCAAATATGAAATCATGCTTCATAAAGTGAATAATGATTATATTTATACAGTGGGAATTTTCTTTGAAAAATCACAAGCCATGGATTTACTCAATAAGGTCATAGATATGGGATTCTCAGAGGCTGAAATCGTGAACAAAGGAGAGTATACTCAATTAACAAGCAGCAGGCTAGAAAAAAATATTACGTCTCAATTTACCATTCAATTAGGTAAAGCAAAGAATTTATCTAATATATCCAAATGTCTTCACCTGGGAACCATTTCTGTACATTATGGAGTAGACGGGTTTTATAGATGTTTAATGGGAGACTATATTAATTTGTCTGAAGCACAACAATTCTTAAACCAATTAATCAGGCTTGGTTTTAAAGATGCTTTAATCATTAACAAAAACAGCCTGGTAGGTTCCGAACGTAAATTCATTGATGATAATTATATTAAGAATTAACAGCAATTTCTTATAATCCAATATTATTAAATATCCTGAGATTAAATAAAAAAATGTATACCAGGGGTATTTGTATAATCGTTCACATAGCATGGATAATAATTACTTATCAGGCATTTACCGTTATAAGTATAGAACGTGCATTTATCATTTAACATATATTGCAATAACATATAAAATGCCGGTATGATAAACCAACATGATATTGAATTAATGTCACCAGCCGGATCTTTTGAATCATTAGCCGCCGCGATTCAGGGAGGTGCAGATGCTGTATACTTTGGTATTGAAAAACTCAATATGCGTGCGCGGTCGTCTTTTAACTTCACAACAGATGATTTGGAACAAATCGTGGCAATATGCAAGCAACATGATATCAAAGCATATTTAACCCTGAATACTGTAATTTATGAAAACGAACTGGCAGAAGCCAAAAAAATTATTGATCTGGCTTATCAACAAGGTGTTTCTGCTATCATTGCTACAGACCATGCAATAATCAACCATGCATATCAAACAGGGATGAGCGTCCATGTTTCAACACAAACCAATATTTCCAACAGCGAAAGTGTACGTTTTTATGCACGATATGCAGATGTGTTAGTCCTTGCAAGAGAATTAACCCTTGATCAAATTAAATCCATCTCGCGAACCATCGACAAAGAAAATATCAAAGGCCCTTCCGGGTACCCGGTAACACTCGAGTTATTTGTTCATGGAGCCCTCTGCATGGCCATTTCTGGAAAATGCTACATGAGTCTTCATCAATATAATTATTCGGCGAACCGCGGTGCATGCCTGCAAGCCTGCCGGAGAGGATATACCGTGAAAGAAAAAGAAACAGGGAAAGAGCTTTATATTGAAAATGAATACATCATGTCACCCAAAGATATATGTACCATTCACTTTCTTAATAAAATACTTGATTCTGGAATCAAGATATTAAAAATTGAAGGCCGTGCCAGATCGGCAGAATATGTTAAAACAACAACCCGCTGTTATCGTGAAGCCATAGATGCATATAAAACCGGTTCATATTCCAAAGAAAGAATAAACACGTGGCAAAAACAACTATCAACTGTATTTAACAGGGGATTTTGGGATGGATATTATCTGGGACAAAAAATTGGTGAATGGAGTAATGTATATGGTTCTAAATCCATTAAAAGAAAAGAATATATTGGGAAAGTCAATAATTATTTTACTAAAATAAAAGTTGCAGAAATCATAATCGAAACCGGTTATATACAGGAAGGTGAAGAGATTTTAATTATTGGTTCCACTACCGGTGTTATTGAAATGCAGGTAAAAGAAATAAGAGTTGACAGGAAAAACGTCAAATCAGCAAAAAAAGGAGATGTTTGCTCTATCCCGATTCCCACTTTTTTAAGAAGGTCAGATAAGGTATATAAATGGATTGATCGCTAGTGTCTTGTCA
>CAYPTK010000007.1:0-2466 GCA_964413555.1 uncultured Bacteroidales bacterium
GCAAGCAGGCTGTGAATGTAAAAAGCCGGAATTCCTTTGAATGACATCATGATGCTTTGTGAACAGATGAAACGTTCAATCTGGAACCTGTCAATTCCTTTTTTCGTACCTTTTAATGCATCAAAGTAACTAATGTTGATTTCATAAGGCGATTCATTTTCGTCAGCATTTGTTTTCGTGCTGATCATACCTCCAAAGTTCTTCATATTGGTAAGCAACTGATTGAATTCCTCGTCAGGAAGCAAGCCTTCTAATGGGCGTACACCTATTCCGTCATGAGAAGCGGTGAAATTAAAATAAGTTGCTTTTTTCGAGATATTTGGAATTGAAGAGGCCCATCTTCTAAGATATTCCCCGTCACCCGTGTGTAAGGCATGCAATAGTAATGGTGGTAAACTGAATTGGTATATCATATCAGCCTCGTCATAATTACCAAAATAACTTAAATTTTCTTTATGAGGTACATTTGTTTCTGTTAATAAAATCACATAGGGACAGGCGTAATCAATGATTTCCCTGAATAGTTTGACAATATTATGTACTTCAGGAAGATGAATGCAGGTGGTACCGATTTTTTTCCAGATGTAAGCAATGGCATCCAACCGGATGATACGTGCCCCGTTTTGTATATACAGGAAAAGGACGTTGAGTATTTCCAATAATACTTCGGGATTTCCGAAATTTAAGTCTACCTGATCAGCACTAAAGGTTGTCCAGACATGTTTTACTCCCCGGGTAGTTTCAAAAGGTGTGAGTACAGGGGTACTTCTTGGACGAACAACACCGGAAAGGTCTATATAAGGATCAACTTCAATGAAATAATTTTTGCCCGGGCTTTTGCCTTCTAAAAAATTTTGAAACCATGCATGTTTAGTCGACACGTGATTAATGACTAAATCCACCATCAGGTCAAATTTTTTATTGATATTACGGACATGTTTCCATTTGCCCAATTCCGGGTTGACTTTTTTAAAGTCAGTGATTGAAAAACCATCATCAGACGTGTAAGGAAAAAATGGTAAAATATGAATATTATTGATGAAACCGGAGAGGTCGTGTTTCAGGAAATTGTTGAGTACAGACAATGGTTTTCGTTTTTCATTGATAATACTGTCACCATAAGTAATCAACACGGTATCTTTTTCAGACCATTTGTTTTCTCCGAATGTACCTATTGCATGGTTTTTAAATATTAATTCGAATAAACGTTCGCAATAATCGTCTGGCAGGTTATCCTGGTATATCAGTTTAAGCCTTGATACGATTTTATCTTTGAATTCTGGTGATAATGAGTCCATACTGTGTTAGTTTTCAGGTGAGTTATTGATTATCCAGTTCCACGGCTTCATAGAATTTATCCATGTAGTCAGGTATCGCGCTCATCACTCTTTTCCAGCTCGGGATAAAGCCCGTTTGCATTGGGTTTGACAGGTAGTCCATCCCGGCATTATAGATGTTTTGAGCAAATAAATCAACAGATTCTTCTTCGCTATGCCTGTCAATATTCAGGCCATTCATAATTGCATCGCTATGATATTGTTCGAGAAGGTCTAGTGCTATACGGTAATATGTTGCTTTGATAGACCTGAAAGTTTCGCGGGTAAAAACGACACCATTTGTAGCCAATTTGGTAAAGATCGATTTTGAGATATCGAGGCTCATTTTTGATAACCCGGCTTGTGGATTTTCTACTGATAAAGGTTGATGTTTATGATCATACCTGTCTGCAACTTCAACCTGGCAAATCCTGGCTGTTGAATGGTTCCGGTGGATTTCAGATAAGATACCTATCTCAAGCCCCCAGTCACTTGGAATCCTCACGTTCTTGATTACATCTGCACGCATTGAAAATTCACCTGCCAGCGGATACCGAAAACTATTCAGGTAATCAATAAATTCAAGATAGCCGAATATTTTTCTCAAGGCTCTTATCAATGGAAAAACAAGCAGGCGGACAACCCTGCCTCTTAGTTTTTCTGTAGTTGAACGGTAATAATATGCTTTACAAAATTGATACTTGAAATTGGTATTGACCACGGGATAAAAAAGCCTGGAAAGAATGGAGCGGTCGTATGTTAAAATGTCTGCATCATGGAGCGCGATGGCTTCTGATTTATCTGAAGCTACAAGATAGCCAAAACTAAACCATGCATTTCGTCCTTTTCCCATTTCATACGGGGCCAGTTTTTTATCGAAAAGAATTTTATTTAATTTTTTAAGCCGTGGCCCGTCATTCCAAAGTAATTTAAAATTTTGGGGCAGCTTGCTGAAAAATTTCTGTGCATGTTCAAATTCTTTTCTGTTAGCCCTGTCTAATCCAATAACTACTTCATTCAAGTATTTTACTTTAGTAAGTTCATCAACAATTTTTGGAAGCGCTTGTCCATGAAGTTCGGAATATAAACAAGGAATTACCAATGCCATGGGGCGTGTCTCGGAAAATTCCAATAATTCTTCTTCCAGTTC
>CAYPTK010000007.1:2476-29820 GCA_964413555.1 uncultured Bacteroidales bacterium
TCTTCATTTGGCCTAAGCCTTAGATTATGTAACGTGGTGACAACGCCATTTTGATAGAAATCTGCCATAATTTTTTAATTTTAATCATTGATTACAATATTGTTGTAAATGCTTTATCAATGATTGGTTTAATTTTATCACTGATCAGTTTATGATCAAGTTTTTCTTTTAGTACGCATAAGTTATGATTTACAAGTTTATTGCGTGCTTTTATATCAGTTAAAATATGATATGTTTTTTCAATCAATTCATCCGTGAGTTTCCCGTCTTCAATAGAGGGTAGATCAAAGCCCAGCTGCGCAATATCTGTCTTATATATTTCATATTCATTGATGACTACTGGTAATCCCATTGCCATCATTTCTAATAAATTATTACCATACCCTTCCAGTTCACTGAAATAAGTTCCAATACCTCCAACCCGCGATATAATTGCCGGTATATCCTGGAAGCGATAGTATTTTTTATCCACGATAATATCCCTGTGTGATAAGATGATGTCTTCACCAAATAAAAAGATCACGTTTGAATCTTTATTTTCTTTCAATTTATCGTAATAATATTTAATTAAAAAGTTTTTGTAGTCGACTTGTTCATCCCCGGAATGTCCGCTCACTAAGACGACAAAGCAATTATTCTTATTGTTTTCAAGGAATTTTTTTTCCATTGAAAACGCGAAATCAATGGCTAATTCAATGTTTTTCCTGGGTACAACACGCGTGTGCTGGAGCATTATTACTGTTTCGTCCAGCGTGTATCCTTTTTTTGATATCTCGTCCAGTAAACCAATGTCTTTAAAAAAGGTATCATTGTAATTATCGCCTGGAGGCGACAGGTAGGTGTTATTATTGATAATATTACAGTTGAAGTCCCACGGGATTTCAATTGTATTGGGAATAATCACGGTCCTTTCCTTGAAAAATAAATCTGTATTTTTCCAGTTTTGTTTTTTGAAAAATTGATGGGCAAGTTTGGGCTGCCCGGAATTAAGAAATATAATTCCATCTATATAGGTTCCCGGGAGATATCGTAAATATTTTTCGATTACAGGATTGGGGGAGCTGAACCGTTCTCTTTCAAAATATGAATCGTGCCACCAGACGAGCAGTTTAGGCCATATGATTTTTTTAGCCCTCAGTTCTTCTATGTAATACCCTAAGCCTACAGCTGTTATGAAATTATAAGGGTGCGTGGTGTTGTGAGCAATAATAAGGTCAATCTGATTGTCCTCGATAAATTCTGCAATGACTTTTTTAGCATACATGGCTTTTTCATGTATCAAAGAATCAAGGTCTGTATCCTTTGGTTCTTCTGCATAATGGTTGAGTATGGTTTTGTGAACTTCATTTTTATGCCATAATACTTCATCCGTGCGAGCGTTAAACCGGGGGGATGTATGAGCGGCAAGGAAAAATATATTTCCAAGGTCAATGTCCATGTACTTGACCATTGCACTTACAGTATGGTCAATGATAATAGATACCCCGTCATTCTTCCCTATAAGTGAATGAATAATCCCAACGTTTATGTTGCTAATGTTCATTGTATGATTGTTTTATTAGTTTTTTTATTTATTTATATGATGACTATATGACATCAAGCAGTTGATTTAATTCAGTAATGATGATGTCTGGTTGCAGTCCTTTTGTTTCGGGCTTATCCTTCCTGAGGCGTAAAGAGCGTTTATCCCCTGCAAATAAAGCCGTTTTCATGCCTGCCTCGCGCGCGGGGTAAATGTCTTTATGCATATCATTCCCCACGAAAAGTGTTTGATCTGCCCTGATCTGATAATTGTTCCTGAGCACGGACAATAATTTGTCGAACAGTAAGAACTCCGGCTTGGCTAATGATTCCTGGTACGAGAATAATGTCAGCTTTTTATCAAAAGGATACAGGTCATTTAATTCAATTTTTTTATTGATGAAATAATTCATGATAATAGGCGTGTAAAATTGAGCATTGGATATAATGCCTAAAATTTTATTTTTTTTGATCATTTCACCTAATACATGATTCATGCCAGGCATCGGGTATACTTTATTGCTATGCATTTCAAACACGAAGATCATTTGTTTGATATCACTGGACCCTGTATATTTTATCATGTCGTGTTCGGCTGCTTGTTTTAGCAGGACATCCCAGATGGCAACAATATTTATTTCAGGATAATTGATGTTTTTTTCCTTCTTTTTTTTGATCTGGTATTCATTGATCAATTCCCTGTACCGGGTTAACATTTGTTTGGCCTGTCCGCCTTCCAGGAATTCTTTTTTATCTTGAACTTCAAAATGACCTTCTTCTAATGCATGCAATAGATGATGTTCTGATAATTGTTCTTCTTCTACATCTCCGGAAGAAGAGATCAGCAACGTTCCGTACACGTCAAATATAACAACCTGTATGTCATTCAGGCATTCCATCTTTGGCTTCATGCCGGTTGGTTCCGGTGCCAATTCCTCTGTTTGGTCAAGCAATCCTTTTATATACTTCATAAAGTCGTTCACTGAATTTTTCGATTGAATAATTATTTTGAATAATATGCTGGTTTTCAATGATCATATCATTTGTTACCTTTTTTGTTAATTTATGCAAATAGGCATTAAATATAACGATTCGATCTCTTTTTTTATCATTTTTTAATAAAGAAATAATGAGTTTTTTCTGCTCATCATCATCAATTCGTGTGAAGTCTTTATAGCCTGATGCTGTTTCTATGGTTAGCTGGTCATATAATAATGGAAAATGCATGCCTGCATTGATAAAGTCTTGTGTCACGTGTGGGATATTTCTTCCAATAACCGGGGTGTTTAGCAACCAGGGTTCCAGGAATACCATGCCAAATCCCTCCCTGTAGCTGGTAGTAATACAATATTCAGATGCACTGATGAGTGTTTTATAATCTACTTTATTGCCCACTTCAAAATGGATATTGATCTCGTACTCGTTGCAAAATGATTTCCATTGTTTATAAAATTCAATTTCAACAGGGTTTTTAGGTGGCTGGGTAACAAGAAAATGATAGTTATCTTTGAATAGAATACTGATCAGTATAAGTTCCCCGATATTTTTTCTTCTTATAACCCTTACCGGGTAGGTGATAAGCGGGAGAGAAGGGTCGAGAGATAATTGCCTGCATATCTTCTGATGTGCATCTTCTTTGGATATGCCGACATATCCTGTTTGTATGTCAACAGGGTTGGGAAATACATGGACCTGGCCATCGGGAATATTATATTTTTCAAGGCGTTTTTGGTCAAATGTATTCAATACCGCGATATGATAATTTGGCAACAGGGGATATAATACAGGGATCAAATCAAATTCCAGGATTTCTGAAATGATTTTTTGTAAAAATTCCCAGTTTTGAGGCCTGTCTTCTGCAAAGTCATGACAATGATTAATAACCTGGTATCCTTCTTTTACCAATAAATAACCAACGATGGTTACAAGAGGATTTTTTCCTAAAGTTAAATTATGAAAATGGATTATATCATCTTTTTCCACGTGTCCTTTAAACCACGAGTATATCTTGTTGAGTTCCGAGGTAAGATAATCTTTCGTGTAATCCCGTGTAGTGTCAAGGTAATTGAAATCTTCATTGATTAAAATTTCTGTATCATATTGTTTGTGCCAATTAATGTTTTCTGCATAGCCGGCCACAACCGTTGTTTCGATGTCGTGCCGAAGTTGAAACAAGGCCTTAACCTGTGATTGAATAACTTGTGTTACTCCTCCCGGATGAAGATGATAATGTAATATCCATACTTTCATTGATAGCAAAAATAATTAAATTTTGCACATCTTTATATTTTATTTTCATGGAATTGCCTTATTGCCGGATGTTCTTAACGATTTGTTAATGTAAATTTATCAAAATCATTATTTTTTCAGGTTCTACTACCATTTTAGTGGAAGTTGATTTTGAGTATCCAGAATTCAGAATCCAGAATTCAGAATAGTTTTATTATAAGCTTCTATGATTTTGCTGCCTTCTGACCTCTGCCTTCTGACTTCTGACTTCTGATAAATGATAATGAAGTTAGTGAATATAGCCTTTATTATTCTTTTGCCAATAATTTTGATATTGCATCTACATATGCTTCAACAGAAGCAGTAAGTACATCTGTATTTGCACCAAACCCGTAATACATGACATTTTTGTTTTTAATTTGGATATGCACTTTTCCTACATCATCGCTTCCTGCCGTGACAGCCTGTACCAGGTATTCTTCCAGGTGAATTTTGCGGTTAATGATTTTTTTGATTGCTTTAAACGCGGCATCAACCGGGCCGTTTCCGGGAGATGTTTCTGAATAATACTGCCCGTATAATTTGATCCCTACTGTAGCTACCGGGATTGTATTTTTTCCACAAATCACCTGAAGGTGTTCAAGCTTAATGGTTTTGAGTTTTTTATCGTTTTTATCCCCTGTTAATACCAGCAGGTCTTCTTCTGTAACTTCTTTTTTCTTATCTGCAAGCTCGAGGAATCGTTCGTAAATTTCATCCATGTCTTTTTTATCCAGGAAATAACCGATTTTTTCCAGTTTATGTTTCAATGCTGTTCTTCCGCTACGGGCCGTGAGCTGAATTGTTGAATCATATACTCCCACTTCCTTGGGTGAAATGATTTCATAGTTTTCACGGTTTTTCAAAACTCCATCCTGGTGTATCCCGGATGAATGGGCAAATGCATTTCTGCCAACAATTGCTTTATTCGGTTGTACAGGCATGCGCATCAGCCCGGAAACCATCCTGCTGATCCGGTATAGTTTTTTTGGTTTTATGTTTGTCGTGAGGTTCATGTCGTTGTGACTCTTCATAATCATTACTACTTCTTCCAATGAAGTGTTTCCCGCGCGTTCGCCAATGCCATTAATGGTTACTTCTGCCTGCCTGGCGCCGTTCATCAGGCCTGAAATGGTGTTGGCCGTGGCCATTCCAAGGTCATTATGACAATGTGTTGATATGATTGCTTTGTCAATGTTTCTTACATTTTCTACCAGGTATTTGATTTTTTCCCCGTATTCTTTGGGTAATGCATATCCCGTGGTATCTGGTATATTCAGGACAGTTGCCCCGGCATCAATGACTGCTTCAATGACCCTGGCCAGATATTCATTTTCAGTACGCCCGGCATCTTCTGCATAAAACTCAACATCATCCACGAATTTACGTGCATATTTAACAGCGTCAACAGCACGTTCGATAATGTCTTCCTGATTAGATTTGAGTTTGTAGTTTATATGATAAAAGGATGTTCCGATGCCTGTATGAATACGTTTGTATTTAGCAGGTTTTAATGCTTCGGCAGCTACTTCGATATCTTTTCTCACTGCTCGCGTTAAACCACAAATAACCGGTTCTTTGATTGCTTTTGAAATTTCTCTCACGGATTTAAAATCTTCGGGGCTTGATACAGGAAACCCTGCTTCCAATACATCAACTCCAAGTTCTTCAAGCTGCTTGGCCACCTCGATCTTTTCTATCGTGTTAAGCTGACATCCCGGAACCTGTTCCCCGTCTCTCAAGGTTGTATCAAATATATAAACTCTGTCGTTTGCCATTTTTATAATGTTAATTTTATATTACAAATAATAAAAGCCTCAAAAATAAAAAACTTTTCATTATATATTATCATTAAAAACATACATTTTCCATTAAATATTATATTTTTGATTTTAATCGTATTTTTGTCCTTTAAAAATTCAAGCCTATGTCTTTTCTTGATCCAATAGACTGGATATTCATTGCCGTGTACCTTGGTATCGTTTTGTTTATAGCATTCCGGTTCAAGCATGCAGCAGAAAAGAGTATTACTGATTTTTTCCTGGGAGGGAGGAATATCCCCTGGTTTATTGCCGGCATATCAATGGTGGCAACCACGTTTGGTGCAGACACCCCCTTGGCCGTGACCGAACTGGTACACGAAAACGGGATATCCGGGAACTGGCTTTGGTGGAATATGCTGATCGGCGGGATGCTGACCACCTTCTTTTTTGCTAAATTATGGCGACGTGCCAATATTCTTACTGAACTAGAATTCATTGAACTTCGTTACAGTGGGAAACCAGCTGCTTTCTTAAGAGGATTTAAAACCCTGTATTTAGGTGTTCTGTTAAATACTCTCATCATTGCCTGGGTGAACCTGGCATTCATATCTATCATAAAGGTTTTTTTCCCGATTTCTCAAAGTTATATCCTGGTAATTTTAGCATTCACCATGCTGTTTGCTGCTTTTTCGTCTACCTTGGCCGGGTTAAAGGGAGTAGCAGTAACAGATGCAGTGCAATTTATAATTGCTATAACAGGTTCTGTCATTCTTGCTGTCATTATTTTAAACACTGATAAAATAGGAGGCATAAGTGGATTGAAAAACCATTTGCCTGAACACGCGATTGATTTTTTCCCGAAAATCCGGTTAAATGATGTTGCTTCTACCGGACAGATATTGGGTATTGGGCTGGCTTCTTTTTTTGCATATATTGGCGTGCAGTGGTGGGCAAGCTGGTATCCTGGTGCAGAACCCGGTGGTGGCGGTTATGTCGCGCAACGCATGATGAGCACGAAAACAGAAAAGGATGCTGTTTGGGCTACCTTGTTTTTTCAAATAGCACATTATACTATCCGGCCCTGGCCCTGGATACTGGTCGGGTTGTCAACAATAATTCTTTACCCGGGCCTCGGCGAAGGAAATGAAAAACTGGGCTATATTATGGCCATCAGGGATTATATGCCTGCCGGGTTAAAGGGGCTGATGCTGGTCGCCTTACTGGCAGCATACATGAGCACCATTTCAACACAGTTGAACTGGGGTGCAAGTTACGTGTTGAACGACTTTTACAAACGATTTTTAAAAACACCCGGGCAATTTAAAGATAACCAAAATCCTGAACAACATTATGTTATTGTCAGCAGAATCATCACGATCGTTATCATGGGGATTGGGTTGTATGTCACGACATTATTTCAGGCCATATCGGAGGTATGGTATTTTTTGATTGAATGTGGCGCCGGCCTTGGCCTTGTATTGATCCTTCGATGGTATTGGTGGCGCATCAATGCATGGAGTGAAATATCTGCTACCATTGTTCCTTTTATCGTGTATGCTGTCTCGCGTTTTTTCCTGCAATGGAAATTCCCGGAAAGTTTTTTTCTCACGATTTCAATTACAACAATAACCTGGATTGTCATAACTTTTATAACAAGGCCTACCAATACAAAAACATTAAGGGATTTTTATCAAAAAGTTTCACCCGCCGGCAGATGGAGGCCTTTTTGTGAAAAAGAAGGACTTCCTTCGCCCGTGAGTAGTTTAACCCCTGTTTTCATTTGCTGGCTAACGTCGGTTGTTATGATCTATTCAATTTTGTTTGGAACAGGTAAATTGATCTTCCAGCATTATGGAGTTGCAGGTATTTGGTTTGTTGTCGCTTTATTTAGCTTTGGTGTATTAAAGAGCAAAATAAAACATGTATTTTAAGCTGATGGCATGAAATATAAAACAATATGACTTCCCGTTTTTACACCCCCTTAATTCTCGAAATTTACAACGAATCCCGCGAGGAATGGGGAAGAGTATTTACTCCTGCCAGGCCTTGGTGTAGACCAATTGTTTTTTTAACATGAAAACAGGAAATCATGTAAACTAAAATCACGTAATTATGAAAATTCTTCAAGAAAATAATACACCGGAATTTTTAGAAAGATATTCAAAAATTCCTATTTCATTCAGGGTGAATACATATTTCAAACTCACGGTAGATGATTCAGATCCCTTTTCATTCACGTTGGAAGAAAAACCGGTTGATATCCCTTATATTAAAGATTATGATGCCGAGGAAAGCGGGCCTCCAAATATTGAACTCGAGCGTTTTGACCTGGTAAACTGGGTCTTTTATGGAGCATATGATGAATCTCTTCTTGTTGGAGGATTTATCATGGCGTATAAAACCATTGAAGTACACAAGCTTGAAGAAAGAGATGATATTGCATGCTTATGGGATATAAGGATTCACCCCGAGTATAGAGGACAAGGGATTGGGAAAGAGTTATTCAAGAGATTAGAGCGTGAAGCCAAAGCCAGGAAATGCAAGTTTATTAAGATAGAAACAACAAATGATAACGTGAATGCTTGCAGGTTTTATCAAAAGCAAGGGAGCAAACTCGGGCAAATAAACAGGTATGCCTACCAGGCGTATCCTGATGATGTTCAATTGATGTGGTATTATTTTTTATGATTTTTTTTAAACACATAATCAAAATATTCAGTCATTTATATACGTTTATAATTTAATTTTTTAATGGACGGTGTTGGCAACGCCATCGTGTATGCAGAAAAATGCTATGGCCTGTTCAACTTCTAACTATACATGATCATATTATAATTTTATTCACGAAACCATTAACACCTTTATCAACCCTTCAGGAGGCAAGGGAGATTGCATTAAATGCAGGCCTGCATCACGTGTACATTGGCAATGTACCCAATTCCGGTGCAGAAGATACAGTTTGTCCTTATTGTTCAAAAACGCTCATCAATAGGAAAGGTTATCATATTATTGAAAATAAAATTGTTAGAGGGCAATGTGGATACTGTGGTAAAACCATCGCGGGGGTGTGGTAATATCATAACACCAAGCTAATTTTATTAAAAACATATAATTTTTACATTAAAAATTGTATATTGTAATATTTTCAAAATTTTCATATCCATGAGATGTTTTGTTCATTTTTTCCTTTTTTCATTCCTTTTCCCGGTTTCTTTAATAGGAGAAGAATGTAAATTAAACTATTCGAATCTTGATTTTGAACATATCACGGTGTCAGATGGTTTGCCCTGGCCAACCGTGCTGGACATCGTGCAGGATCAAGACGGGTTTTTATGGTTCGCGACAGAAAATGGACTTAGCCGATATGATGCATATGAATTTCAAACATACCAATACGATCCTTCAGATTCAGCAGGGTTAACAAACAATCATATCTCATGCCTTTTAGAAGATGAAAATGGAGATATATGGATCGGGACTTCTTACGGTTTGAATAGATATAATAAACGAACCGGAACGTTTAGTCATTTTTTTCATGAACAAAACAATCACAATAGTTTATGGGATAATTCTATCAAAGATTTATATCTGGACAGTCATGGAAATATCTGGATCGGCACGAGTAACGGGGTAAATATTTATAATAAAAATAGCGGTGTTATAACCCGGTTTGATTTATGTATTCATTCAAACAGGAAAGGTATTACAACTCGAAGAAATGGCAAAGGATACTCTGTAAATGCTTTAGTTGAAGGGGAACAGGAAACATTATGGATCGGCACATGGGGGAAGGGGCTATTTAACGTGAATTTACATAACAAGGCCTGCCGTCAGTATTTGCTTGGAAATGAACTTGAAGACAATATTGTGACTACAATTATAAAAGACCCCCGTGGTATGTTGCATTTAGGATCTGAAAAAATACCCCATGTAATATTTGACCCGGGAAAAGGGAGGATTATTGATACAATCAACAAACAACACGGGAGCATACGATCGGCCCTGGTTGATAATAAAAGAAATATTTGGATCGGGGGCAACAAGGAATTAACCATTTTTTCCGGGATCGATAATTCTCGTATGGCGTATTATAAAGCAGTTTCGACAATCAAAAACGGGTTATCCGAAGGGATTATAGAAGCAATTTATCAGGATCAAGCAGGTAATATTTGGATTTCTTCATCAGGTAAAGGGCTTGATATATATTTTCCCTGTAAAAATAATTTTAATAATTATTTTCATGAAATTGAAGATGAAAATCATCATGATTTTGGAAAAACATTTTATGCCGATCACCAGCATAATTTATGGTATGCTACATTTGGCGATGGACTGCTGTTGTTTGATGACAATGCTCAAATGGTAAAACGGGTAATAGATAAATCAGAAGGTTCTTCTTTGGCCAATTATATTTGGTGTATTGTCCAGGACAAATCGGGTAAGATATGGATTGGTTCAGGTCAGGGAATATATAAACTTGATTCTCGCGGTAGAACGTTTGTTCCCCCGGTAATACAAGGGAAAGACATTAATAATTTATTAACGCATCATGTTGTTTATGAGATTTTGTTTTTCGATGAAAAGCAAGAAATATGGATTGCAACACAGGAAGGACTTGATATAGTGAACAGGAATACCGGCCATTTCCGGCATATCACTGAACAGGATGGTTTATCTCATTACAAAATTCAGAAAATGATAAAAGGGAAAAAGGGAAATATATGGATCGGGACATATGATGGTTTATCAATTTATGATCCCGAGAATGAAAAAATCAAAAAATGTTATCATGGGCCTGAAAAATCCGGAATATTGAGCAACAAAAGCGTAAACACGTTGTATCAAGATAAACAGGGAATTATATGGATCGGGACAGACAACGGGTTAAATCGTTTAAATCCGGAAAATGAGCATATTAAGTATTATTTTGAAAAACATGGTTTGATCAACAACCGCGTTGAAAACATTTTTGAAGACAATGATGGAAATTTATGGATACAAACATCAATAGGATTATCAAAAATGAATCATGATGAAGAAAGTTTTATAAATTATGACAGTGAGGATGGCTTGAAAATAAATCATACAGGAATGTATTTAAGAGATACTATTCTATATATTGCCGGGCTTAATAAAGGGTTTTATAAAATCAACCTGGATAAAATAAAACAAAATCCATATATTCCGCCTGTCTATTTAACAAAAATAAAAGTAAACGGGCAGGAAATACAACTTCCTACTGGTGAAAAAGGACAGGATAAACTATTGAATCTGGAGTATAACCGGTCTTCTCTTGAATTTTATTTTACCGCGTTGAATTATCTTTCTCCTGATAAAAATCAATATAAATATAAATTGGAAGGATTTGATCAGGAATGGGAATATACAACAGCATCCAAGCGGTATGCTGTATATGCAAATATACCTCCTGGCACGTATACATTTAAAGTAAAAGGTTCAAATAATAATGAAAAATGGAATGAAAAAATTACACGGTTAACATTTAAAATATTACCCCCCTGGTGGAAAACATGGTGGGCAATTGTAATTTATTTTATTGCATTAGGTGCTTTATTGTATTTAATGTATTTACTTGTACAAAAATCCACACAGCTTAAAATTCAGCAGGAAAAAGCAAAAATGCAACACGAAAATGATAATTTGAAACTTAAATTTTTCACCAATATATCTCATGAATTCAGAACCCCGCTGACATTGATTCTCGGTATCATGGAGAAATTGACAACAGTCCCCAGGTTAAACAGTAATATACAGCATCAGTTAAATATTGTATTCAATAATGCAAACAGGATGTACCGTTTGACCAATCAAATTTTGGAATTGCGCAAATTGCAAGGCAAAACTATACATCCTGTTTATCATGAAAATGATATTGCCCTTTTTATGAATGAACTGTATGAATCATTTCATCATTATGCCAGGTTAAAAAACATACGCTATTTTATTGAAGCAGAAAAAGATACATATACTTGCCTGTTCGATCCTGATAAACTCGAGACAATCGTGATAAACCTGCTCTCCAATGCATTTAAATTTACACCTGAAAATGGAACAATTATATTGCATTGGAATGTATTGGACGAAATTCCTGATAATTTACCATTAATTAAAAGAGACTTGTATACATCATGTTTGAATATTGAAGTGTCCAATACAGGAAAGCAGATACCTGAACAGGATATTGAAAAAATATTCGACAGGTTTTACCAGACAGAATTGTCTGCAAATCAGTATCAAAAAGGAACAGGCATTGGCCTGTCTCTTGTCAAAGAACTGGTATCTGTAATGAGTGGAAATATTTCTGTTGATAGTACACGAGAGGGAAAGACAATTTTTACGGTCATCATCCCTGTTCCAGCTAAAGAAACCGTGTCAATGAAATTTAAAGAAAAAAACGATATCAAAAAATCTATCACGAGTAAGAAACGTGAATATCCAATATTGAATAAAATAAATGAATTTAAATCAAAAAAAGACTCCGGGAATAAAAATAATGAAGAAACACCGGTTATTTTAATCACCGAGGACAATGATGATGTAAGAGCATTTATAGCTTCCCTGTTTCATGAAGATTTTAAGATCATTGAGGCTAAAAACGGCAAAGAAGGCTTTAACAAGGCGTTAAAACATCTCCCTGACATTATTATATCTGATATTATGATGCCGGATGAAGATGGATTTGAATTTTGTCATAATGTTAAGATGAATGAAAAAACAAATCACATCCCTTTTGTTTTGTTAACTGCCAGAACTGCTGATGATTATAAGCTCGAAGGTTACAAGACAGGAGCAGATGATTATATTATTAAGCCATTTAACAGCAATATATTAAAAGCACGTGTTAATAATATCCTGCTGAATAGATCCATGTTGCAGGATTATTACCGAAATTATTATTTACTGGATAGTGGTACAGGAACAATGGAAAAAACTCCAAAAAAAAATGTAAATGATCAGTTTCTTCAAAAAGTAAAAAAAATGGTATACGATAATATGCATGATGAAAATTATTCTGTATCTCAACTCTCGGAAGGTATGGAGATAAGCCGGATACATCTCAACAGGAAACTGCATGCAATTTTAGGTATTTCTCCAAGTGAATTCATTAAATTATGCAGGTTAAAAAAAGGCATGCAATTATTAACAGGAGATAAAAGAATGACCGTTTCAGAAGTTGCTTATACTATTGGATTTAAAGAAGCCTCATACTTTTCCAAGTCATTTAAAAAACACTATGGGAAATCGCCTTCTGATATTTAATGTCCGTCTATAAACACTATAACTGAAATGTTGTTTCCCTCTCGTTATTTAAAAAGCAATTTGAATGCACCATGATTTTTTAATGCATTAAATGAATGGTCGGTTTTCAACCTGTTAATATTTGTAAGTCCATTATCTTTAGCTTCTTGTAAAAATATTATGGCAGAATCATGTTTGTTCTGCTGCATCATGCTTTTTGCTTTCAAATATGCATAATCAGGATTTCCCGGGTCAACTAAATGGTAGATCGTGAAATATTTATTTAATTTATTCGAATTCTTTGATTTTAATGAATTCGTGATGTATATATATGCTAACATGCTGTTGAATTGTCTAATACGCTCGTGTAAACATTTTTTAAGATGTTCTTCCTCGTTGGAAATATAATAATGAATTTTTTTGATTTCTTTTTTCCACCAGTCCAGATTTTTGGTTTGAAACGCTTGTTGATATTTTGACTGTAGTTTTTTTTCAACTTGTTCTAAGTTGTTTTGTAATTGTAGTTGTTCGCGAAATTTATCGGAAGATTTAATTGTTTTATGCATTTTTTTAAAGTAACGCGTGTTCTTTAAATCATTAAACAGGAAAAGTGCTTGATTGACTTGTTGCCTGGCTTTTAATAAATTATTGTTTTCTAAAGAACGTTTACTATATTGTTTGTATTTTTTATAAATTTGATTGACCAATTTATTGTTTTTTTCGGCAATACCCTTTTGTATATCAACAAAATAAATGAAATATAACGCTTTGGACATAATATCTTCAGGTGGCCATTCGTGTCCACCGTCATGGATAATCAGTTGACTGGAAATATTGTTTTGTCGCAGAAAATCATGGGTTACTTGTAATTCAAGATAATTGAAATCTTTTATTCCGGACACTCCTATAAAAATAAGGTCTTTGTTTTTGATTTGATTCGCGGGGATAGATGTGCCAGCAGCACAGCTTATAATTCCTTTAATATTTGGAAATTTTAGTGCTATCGAACTTGCAATCCTGGCACCACCCGAGAATCCGGAGAGATAAATCCTGTTTTTATCAATCGTGAAACGCTTTTGGGAATCTTTAAACAGCATGTCAATAATATACTGTAAATAAGATGAGTTATTCCTGGCATTGTTCGAAGCGCAGATAATATAACCGGTTTCTTCGGCTGCTTTGGCAAGCCGTTCGACTGGAATATTTCCCCTGCCATGTGCATCAAATGCATAGATCACGGGCCACTGTTTTGATGTATTATAATAAGATGGAAGGTAAACATAATATGATTGACTCGTGTCATAAGTGCAATGGATTTTCTTTACCTGGTTAATCCCCGATTGTTTATTTTTTTGTTTATTGCAATTGCTGAACAAAGAAATAGCAAAAATCAGGATCAATTTATATATATAACCAAGATAATGAGACTCGCGTAATTTCATAATCTACCAATGTTTTTAGTATACTATATATCTGCTACACTGAAAGAAACAGTGCCGGGCTAAGCTGTTAAAAAACTGTTAAAAAAATCAAGTGTTTGAGCTTTCGGGCAACAATGAATAAAGATAAGGTACTATTTTAAAGCTTTAGCAGCAGCTCTTGCAGCTCCAATCAGGCCGGCGTTGTTCATTAATTCGGCAGGAACTACTTTCGTGTCCACGGTTAAAATATCTTTAAATTTTGAAAATTTCTTTTCTTTACTGACACCGCCACCGATGATGATTAAATCAGGCCATAAGAGTTGATTAATATAGCATAAGTATTCATTAAACCGTTTTGCCCAGTCCTCCCACGAGAGGTCTAATTTTTTTCTGACAGCATCTGAAACATATTCTTCAGATTCAATATCTTTGGGCATGTAAACATGACCCCATTCCAGGTTTGGTAACAGTTTTTTATTTGTAAAAACGACCGTTCCGATTCCGCTTCCCACGGTAATTAACAAAACCACCCCTTTGTTTTTTTTGCCGGCACCATATTTCATTTCGGCCATACCAGCAGCGTCTGCATCATTTAAAACAAACGTCGGGCAAGATGATTGTTCACTAATGCGTTCGGTTGCATTCACTCCTATCCATGAATCATCAATATTAGACGCTGTTTTTATAATTCCATGCTGTACAACAGTTGGAAACCCAATCCCTATCGGGCCTTTCCAGTTAAAAAATTTTACAAGATTATCGATCTCTCTTATAACCCCATCGGGTTCAGCTGGTTGTGGTGTAGGGATTCGATGTCTTTCTTTCAAAAGTATCCCTTGTTTTACATCTACCGGTGCACCTTTGATACCGGATCCTCCAAAGTCAATTCCTAGTACTTCCTTATATTTCATACGTTTTTATTTTAATTGAAAAGTTGTACGTTGAGTTTAATAAATCTGTTAGTTTACAATATTATAATATATTGCCTTAGTATTCAGGGTATTTATATGTTAACTATTGTGATTAAAAAGTTTATACACAAATTATGTCAAAATCCTCCAATATTTGAATTTTAGCAACCTACTTTACTAAGCATTATAATTAGTGTTCGTCCATAATGTTTACTAACTTTGTTTCACTTGACTAAAATATCCTTATTTATATCAGCAATCCGCTTGTTTTGGAGCTTCGCGTTCCTCAAAATCGAACTTTATAGTCTGGATACTGACTTTATAGACAGACGCTAATTAATCAATTTTAAAAATTTTTTGAGTTAACTAAAATAATTGTTTTTTTTAACATATACATAATTTTAGATGAAATTTATTTAAGGGGACTTCTAATAATTCCTTTGCATCATAATTTTCAGAGTTGTTTATAGACAATAATTTTTTTTGAAGCACTATCGGGATAATGCAAGAAAAAAAGAAGCATTATATGAAAAACCCTGAAAACCCTTCAGAAATAAATTTAATAAATCATCTGCAGCATTTAAATTTAAAAATAGTGATGGCTATTATGAAAAATTTATGCCTTTCATCATATTAGAAGTACCCTTGAAAAATAATACTATTATTTATT
The DNA here is from genome assembly GCA_964413555.1 of uncultured Bacteroidales bacterium. Taxonomy (GTDB): domain Bacteria; phylum Bacteroidota; class Bacteroidia; order Bacteroidales; family JBBRXJ01; genus CAYMKE01. Next base: position 18,291 of record CAYPTK010000007.1, read on the forward strand.
CATGTGTTCAATTCGTGTATTAGAATTTTGGCTCTTATATAATTATGTTTAAAAAAATATTTGGCCGGCTCATGTGTTTATAAAAAGTTTTTTTATTTTTATATTTATTTATTATCTTAAATGCATCGAATAAGTATTTAAATATCTTAAGAATAAATCATGGAAAAATATTTTATTGAGTTATTAAAATCAAACAAACGATTAATCATACCTAAACTGGGTGCTTTTTTAAAGAAAGAACAGGAAGGGAAAGAAGTCATTACATTTAATCAGTTTTTAAAATTCGATGATGGATTATTGATTAACTATGTTGCTGAACAGGAAAAAATTGATAAAGAAAAAGCAAAAAAACAGGTACAGGATATTGCTGAAAAAATAACAAAAGAAATTAATGAAGGCAATCAATATAAAATTAAAGGATTAGGAAGTATTTATAAAGATGCCAATGGCAAAATACAATTTGTAGAAGAAGGCAAAGAAAAACCAACATCCGAGTCAGCATCTGAAAAAAAAGAAACGCCAACAACAGCTGGTTCTGCAACAACAAAGCCAACATCAAAAACAACGACTACATCTAAACAAACAACGGATCCCAAGACATCAACTCCACCCCCAAAACCGAAACAACCTGCCACCGGAAGTACCACCCAAAAGCAAACAGATGCCGAAAAAGTAAGACAGAATATTTTAAATCAAAAAAAACAAACACAAACAACCGGGCAGTTCCCTTCAAGTTCAAAACCATCACAAACAACATCAAACAAGCCTACTGGTTCTAAATTCGGGTCAAAGCCAGGTGCTACTCAATCTAAACCAACACATCCACGAAGGCCTGTTCCTCCCCCCAAGAGACCCACTGGAACTGACACTCGAAAAAGCTCATCATCAGATGGCGGTGGTAAAATTGTTTTGTGGATAATTCTTGCTATAATAGTCATTGGTTTAGGTGTGTTTTTCCTGTTTTTCAGAGACACGATCAATATTGGGGGGGGAGATGATAAGCATCTCCCAGATTCATTGGAAAATGTAAAGGAAAAAATTGAAAAAGACGAGGAAGAATTGAATAAACAGTTTGAAGAAGCTCAAGAAGAAACGGAATCTGATTCAGTGAAAGAAGCTGTTAAACAAGATACAGCAAAAGAAGAAAAAAATCCGGAAACTTCTGAAGAAGCTGAATCAAAGCCGGAAGGAAAATATTTCGTGGTTGCTGGTGCATTCAGAGATAAAGCAAATGCAGAAAAATACCTGAATTATTTACAGCAGAGAGGATATAATGATGCAAGGATTTTTGGTATGATACGTGACATGCATGCCATTTGTTATGATTCGTACCCGGCCAAAAATGCCGCGATACAAGCAATGCAAAGAATAAGAAATGAAATGGGACGTGATAAAGCATGGGTGTACAGGCCCTGATATTAAACCCAAAATATGCATTAGAAAATCTATTACACGTTAAAACTACTTTAATACAAGGCATTGCATTAATTAGTGTCCGTCTATAAAGTCCGACTTCTTCGTTATGCTCGATGGAAAAACAATCCATTTACGCGAGTAAACTCCTTATTTTTCCATCTTCGCAAGCCTCGAATTCGGACTTTCTAGCCTGGACACTGACTTTATAGACAGGCATTAATTAGTGTTTGTCCATAATGTCCGCTAACCCCGGTACAGTCATTCTTCCTTACGGGCAGGCTTCGTTACGCTTTCTGGAACGAATTTATGGAATGCCTTTTCTTAATCAACAAATATCCCGTCTTTTAAGGTTAGCATTCGGTCTGACATGTGAGCGAGTTCTTCGTTATGGGTAACAATAATGACGGTTTGTTCAAATTTTTCTCTTAAATAAAAGAATAACTCGTGCAGTTCGCGTTTACTTTTTGTATCAAGATTCCCGGAAGGTTCGTCTGCCAGCAAAACCTCGGGGTCATTGATCAATGCCCTTGCCACTGCAACACGTTGCTGCTCACCGCCTGATAGTTCACTGGGTTTATGATCTAAACGGTGCCCAAGATTAAGATAATTCAATAGCTCTCTTGCTTTTGCTTCAGTTTGTTTTTTTGAATTTCGGGCGATGAAAGAAGGAATGCATACATTTTCCAGGGCGGTAAATTCAGGTAAAAGGTGGTGAAATTGAAAAATAAAACCGATGTTTTGGTTGCGAAACCGTGATAATGGAATTTCATTAAATTCACTGACTTCCATGTCATTGTATCGTACAGTACCGGAATCTGGCCTGATAAGGGTCCCCAGTATTTGAAGGAACGTTGATTTTCCTGCACCACTTGGTCCTACAATTGATACGATCTCACTTTTTTTGATTTTCATATTGATGCCTTTTAAAACAACAAGGTCACCAAATGTTTTTACTATGTTATTTGCCTCAATCATCCCCTGATATTAAATATTAACCAAATATATACAATATACACGATAAACAATAATAATCCTTTTAATCTTGTAAGTCTTCCCCCTTTTAAAGGAAGTATAAAAATAAATAATAATAATGAAATTCCCAACATAATAAAAATATCAAACCGGATAATCATCGGGTTTATGGTAATATTTTCTACAATACTTGTAATCCCAAGAATGCCTAAAATGTTGAAAATATTTGAACCGATTATATTACCAATACTGATATCCATTTCTTTTTTGAATGCTGCTGCAACGGATGTCGCCAGTTCAGGGATACTTGTTCCCAAAGCCACGATTGAAATGGATATGATTCGCTCACTTATTCCCATTTCCCTTGCTATTTTTGTAGCTCCCGTGATCATGAAATTCGCACCACCCACCAACCCGACACAAGAAATAATAATGACAAGAATGGATATAAATAGTGAATAGTCCGGGTTAAAAATTTTGTCTTTTAATGCTGCATTTTCTCTTCTTGAATTAAAAATTGAATAAAGAATAAAACCACTAAGCATTAATACAAAAATAATTCCTTCCCAGGTTTCAAGAACAAGGTTAAGAGAAAAGAGATAAAAAAGGACTGACGCGATCATCATAATTGGCCAGTCGAATTTAATGGTAGTGGACTTCACGGTTATCGGGAGTACAATAGCGCTCACGGCCAATACAAGAGCAATATTTGATATATTGGAGCCGATAATATTTCCCGTGGATATGTCATGATGCGCCTCAATAGCAGCTTTAAGGCTCACGACCAATTCAGGGGCCGAAGTTCCGAATGATACAAATATAACCCCTACCACTAATGTGGAAACTTTTAAGTGCCTGGCTAATGAAACACTGCCTTTTACAATATAATTACCACTAAAAAACAGCAATACAAAACCAAGTACCAAATTAAATATTTCCATAGTTGCTTTATATACTTAAAAGTTATAATGAAGAATTAATCATAAACATAAGCAGCAAAAGTGTTTTAACCCTTGATGTTTTCATCCATCTCATCAATATTTTTCTTAATACCCGAAGCATAATCATCAATATTTTCTTTGATATCCCCCGTGTCTTCTGTTAAATCAGAAGTATTATGGTTTATTTCGTTTTTGATTTCATCGGTAGCTCTGCGGAATTCCTGCATGCCTTTACCTAATCCTCTTGCTACTTCCGGAATTTTTTTTGAACCAAACAATAAAAGGATGATCACCAGGATCACGAAGATTTCTCCGCCGCTTATAAAAAGGAATTGGTTTACTTTAAATACAGTAGTAAGGTATATAATCAGCATAATGATATTCGTTTAAAAAAGTAAAATTAAAAAAAACTAAGTATTCAACGGAATGAACACCGCGATTGTTTTAAAATATTCTTATATTTGCTATTGAAAATTTATTTATAAATAAGAATCTCAATAGTTTGCTAAATATATAAATTTATAGATATTTTAATATGATCCAAGCCATTATAAATATTTATCTCGTGCACGGAATAATTTTAGCGAACCTTTCAGATGGCATAAAATCAATGTTTTATACTCGTGCAGAGAGCCACGTGAAATTAAAAAATAAATTATAAACAGATGAAAGTATTGTTTTATTTTATGATTTTATTGTTTTGTCTAAACACGACTGCCCAACCAGGTTCAGAAAATAAGACGTTTTTTATAGAGGCATCTGTAGGCGCATCTTCTCCATCCGGATATTTTAATTCAAATGACCCCGATAATCTTTTGTCCGGGTTTGCCCAGGTTGGAACCGATTTTAATATCAATGGCGGATACCAGATTATTAAAACGTTTGGTGTATTAATAAAATACAACATGTTATTAAATCCTGTTAATACAACCACGATTAATGATTTTTATACACTGGAGATGCAGGATTATCTGGATAAAAATACCCCGGGTTATACCATTAATTCAACAAAAGTCAACAGCGGATGGTATTGGTCAAACAGCGCGTTGGGCGGCATTTACGTGACCATTCCGGTGGACAGGATAAGTATTGATGTAAGAACGCTGGCAGGGTATCTGATGCTGATCAAACCCGAGTTAAATTATGATGCCTCATTCAATACAGATGATAAATATACAATCCAAGAAGAGAAGACAAATGGTGGCGGGATTGTTTACAAAGTAGGATTTAGTGTTAATTATATATATAGCCCCAATTTTACTATATATGGAAATATGGGATACATAAAAGCCGAACCCGGGACAATGAATATTCAAACAACCAGGACCGTCAGTTCTTTGGGGCGTAGTAATATCTATCAGAAATTTTGGGACCCGAGGATAGAGATTTTTAATTTTTCTTTTGGAATACGATATACATTTACATTCAATAACAATATTATCCGCACGAAAATACTTCGTTAATAAAGAATTATATGTAACTCCGCTGAAATATTTTATATTTGCCTTGAATTTTATTTCGTGCCCGGCTATAAAGTCAGGTGTTTGATTTATTTTAATAGCTAAGAGCTTATTGTTTAACCCAAATTATGTATTAGAACTTCGTAATGAGCGTTAAAAATACGATAAAACAAATGCAATACCTTGTGTTGAAGTCGTTTTAATGTGTAATAGATTTTCTAATGTATATTTTGGTTTAACTATTATATTACATGAGAGTACATGATATTTATAGTATACAGCTTCAATTCTTTGCATTTTGATTCATATTACATGCATTAGTTGAAAAAAAATAATTATATTACATGAAAGGATATAAACATATATATACCGGGAACGGTAAAGGAAAAACAACAGCGGCCATTGGCTTGGCTATCAGGGCAAGTGGTGCCGGGAAAAAAGTATTCATTGCACAATTTACAAAAGGCAGGAGTTCTTCAGAAGTGGTAGCCATTTCAGGCCACTTACCAAATATAACCATCAAATTATTTGGAAGAGAAAATTTTATACTTCGTGAACCAGAAGAAGAAGATTTTATCATTACACAAAATGGATTTAAAGAAGTTGTAACCCAGGTCTTTTCAAGATATTATGATATGGTTATCTTGGACGAGATATTCATTGCTCTTCATTATAACCTGATTACTGAACAGGCATTGACCAGTTTCTTACAAACTTTGCCTGACAATATAGAAATCGTAATGACCGGACGAAATGCTTCTCAAAAGTTTATTGATATGGCCGATCTTGTAACCGAAATGAAGGATATTAAGCATTATTTTAATAAAGGAATAAACGCGCGGGAAGGAATCGAGTATTGATGGAATACAAGATTTCAGAAGTGTTCGTTTTTTCTTGAAATCAATCGAGTTTTTTTCCCGGGATCATTTTTTTGATAAAAATATCTTGAATCACGAGTAGAAAACAATGGTATCTGTCCATAAAGTAGGAATGCATAAATAAATAAAGAAATGCGAAAAGTATATGCCATCGGAGAAACAGTCCTTGATATTTTATTTAAAGATGATCAACCATTCGCGGCAACAGCAGGTGGAGCCATGTTAAATACTGCTGTTTCATTAGGGAGATTGAACGTACCGGTTGAATTTATCAGTGAATATGGATCGGACAGGGTAGGAACTGCCATAGATTCGTTTATTAAAAAAAACAACGTGTCCACACGCTACGTGTACAGGTATAAACAGGGGAAATCTGCCATCGCGATGGCATTCATGGACAAAGAAAACAATGCTGAATACGAGTTTTATAAACATTATCCTGATCGCCGCCTGCAAATTAAGATACCGGAGATTTCTGAACGCGATATCGTTTTATTCGGCTCTTTTTTTTCTATTACAAAAGACGTTCGTAATCATTTGATTAAGTTTATCAACCAGGCCAAGCAAAACAATGCTATTATTATTTATGACCCGAATTTCAGGCGATCACATCTTCATGATTTGCCTAATGTCAGATCATATATCATGGAAAATATGATGCTGGCTGATATCATTCGCGGATCAGATGAAGACTTTAGCTGTATATTTGATGTTGACACCGCTAAAAAGACATTTCAAATGATTAATCAATATTGTAATACATCAATCTATACAGCCAGCAATAAAGGGGTATACTTATATTCCGTGAATATTGAAAAACAATATAAAGTTCCCAGGATTCAACCCCGAAGTACAATTGGCGCGGGCGATAATTTTAACGCGGGACTGATTTTTGGAATTTTAAAACATGATTTATTAAGTGGAGACATCGCCAAGACAACTCACCAGGTATGGGATGATATTATTCAATACGCGATTGATTTTTCTCAAAATGTTTGCATGCACCTCGAAAATTATATTTCCACTGATTTTGCCGGAAAAAATTTGAACGATAGGAAAACGTTTTAGCAATATGGAATCCTACCTTCGGGTATTCTTTAACGATATGTTTTCTTAGATTTTCTGTAGCGAGAGGGGGACTTGAACCCCCGACCTCATGATTATGAATCATGCGCTCTGACCAGCTGAGCTATCTCGCCATTTTTAAAAGAAAACGCAAATATAGTATTTCTTTATAAATTTTTAATACGCTTACATTATAAATTTTAGATATAAAGAAGGATATTCTGGATTTATAACGCCTGATGTTTAGCCGTTATTTTGTTTACTTTATTATAAATCAGATTGTATTAAAATATACAATCGGCTTGTTTGCATGACTTTTTTATTCAACATGAACAAATACTTTTTTTCTAAATTAAAAGTTAGTTAATATATAGGATTAATATCATATAAATATTTAAAATAATTTTAATAAGTGGTTTTTTTTTTGTAAAATTACTTTTTATTAAAAAAAAAAGTTTAACTAATTATGCCAGAGAAAATTAATTTAGAATATACAATAAAATCAGACCCGAAAGTTTTATTTAACAGGGTGAGTACCCCCTGGGGATTATCTGAATGGTTTGCAGACAACGTAGAACTTATGGATGATTTATATGTTTTTAGCTGGAATGATGCAAAACAAGAAGCACAAGTGATAAAAAGTAAAAAAGATCAATACATTCGTTTTCATTGGGTAGATGATGATGAGGATGATACATATTTTGAATTTAAAATAAATATAGACGAACTCACCAATGATGTTGCACTTGAAATCACAGATTTTGCTGAAAAGGAAGACATAGAAGATGTTACTGATTTATGGAATACCCAAATAGATAAACTTAAACTCAACATCGGTTCTTAATAAGTCGCTTTTTTTGTTTTCTTATAAAAAATTAGAATTCAGTAAGTTTGTTTTTGTTGACGATTGGGTTGAGCAATATTTTTCACATTCATATGAATAAAACGTTGTTTCCAATAATTGATTAATTAATTTTGATCCCTGATTTTAATATTATATTAACAGCATGAATACCTTTACAGGTAATAAATTTATGTGTGTTCGTAAAAAATTATTTAAACACTACATTTATCAATTTAAATTATACCGGGTGAAAAAGTTACATGTATTTGTTTTAAAATCTTTCGCGGGTCCGTTTGTACTGACGTTCATAATCACTACATTTATTCTTTTAATGCAGTTTTTATGGAAGTACATCGAAGACTTAGTGGGGAAGGGGCTGGAAATAGATATTATTTTGAAACTATTATCATACATAAGTGCCAGCCTGATACCCATGGCACTTCCCCTGGCTGTTCTACTGGCTGCATTAATGACATTTGGTAATTTGGGCGAAAACTATGAACTCCTTGCACTAAAAGCATCGGGTATATCTTTACAACGGATCATGCGCCCGTTGTTATTTGTTTCTTTTATTATAAGTATTGGTGCATTTTTATTCGCTAACAATGTTGTACCAGCCGCGAATCTTAAAATGCGCACACTGTTAAGAGATATAAAAAAACAAAAATCTACATTTCAGATTAGTGAAGGCGTATTTTATAATGATATTGAAGGGTATAGTATAAAAGTAGAAAAAAAACATCCTGAAACAGGAACACTTTACCAGGTGATGATCTATGATCATAAGGATAATAAAGAAAACAATAAAGTCACCCTTGCAGATTCTGGAATAATGAAAATGACCCCCAATGAAGATAAATTGTTTATTCGTTTATATAATGGATATACCTACACTGAAATTCAGGAAGAAGAATCTCGGCAAAATTATAATTTCCCGCATCGGATAGATCAATTTGATGAAGAACAGATTGTTTTGGACCTAAGTGGTTTTGGCCTGCATAGAAGTGATGAAAGCCTCTTTAAAAGCCATTACCAAATGATGAATCTCAATCAATTGGAATCAATGCAGGATTCTATAGAAAATGAAATACACGTTACTCAAAATCGATATTTACACACGTTAAAATATCAACGGTACTTTAATGGTTATAAATTGGCCAAAAATCTTGAATCATATACACCCCAAGACACTTCCGGTGCATTAAAAAATATACCCGTCCCTTTATATAAAAACTATTATTTTAACACGTTAGACCTCAAAACCAGGGAACGTATTGTAAAACGTGCACTGAATGATGCCAGAAATTACAAGGGACACATTACATCTAAAAATAGTTATTTGAAACATAAAAAAGTCGTGTTTTATAAACACGAGGTTGAATGGCACAGGAAATTTACATTGTCTCTCGCGTGTTTCATCTTTTTCTTTATTGGTGCACCACTTGGAGCAATTATACGAAAAGGAGGATTTGGCACACCTGTTGTTATTTCTGTTGTTTTTTTTATTGTATATTATGTTATATCAATGTTAGGTGAAAACCTGGTCGAAGACCTTGTAATAACTCCTGTACAAGGAATGTGGGGGCCAAATTTGATTATTCTCCCACTTGGGATATTCCTTACTTACAAAGCCACTACCGATTCTACAATTTTGAATATTGAAACATATTTAAATATATTCAAAAAAATTAAAAAATTATTTTATCGTAAAATGTCATGAGGATACTTCAAATATGCAGCAAATTTCCTTTTCCTTCAAATGATGGAGGCAATATAGCAATAGTAAAACTCACCGAAGGATATTTGAAGCTTGGCCATCAGGTAACGATCCTGGCAATAAGTACTCCTAAACATCCCTTTAATGAACATGCAATCCCTTCAACATTAAAAAATAAGATTGATATTCATCATGTACATATCAATACCAACATAAACCTTTTCAAGGCATTTGCAAATATTTTATTTAGCAAAATCCCTTACAATTTACAACGATTCAAATCTTCACGGTTTAAAAAAAAACTGACGTGGCTGATCCAAAATCAGGCATTTGATATTATTCAATTGGAAGGGCTTTATACTGCATTATATACAGGTGTCATTAAAAAACATACTCAATCAGTCCTTGCCATGCGAGCCCATAATGTTGAATATGTCATATGGAAAAAAAGAGCAATGTTCGAATTACATTTTTTTAAAAAAAATTACTTTCGTCTGCTTGCTAAAAAAATGGAAAGGTTCGAAACCAAACTGCTTGATAAATATGACCTTTTGATTCCTATATCTCAGCCTGATTCAGATATATTTATCAATAAAGGATGTACCACTCCCATGCATGTGGTTCCCTGTGGATACAACCCCACTGAAATTCATCATTCAAATCAGAACATTAAACAGGTATCATTATTTTTTATTGGCGCGTTGGATTGGATTCCAAACCAGGAAGGCCTTACCTGGTTCCTTGATAATGTCTGGAATGAAATAATGGAAATCAACCCAAATTCCAGGTTAACCATTGCCGGCAGAAATGCACCTCGAAAATTTGTTAAAAAAATAACGCGTCCCGGGGTTCATTACGTGGGCGAGGTTGATGATGCAAGACAATTTATAACAAGCCACCAGGTAATGATTGTCCCCCTCTTTTCCGGTAGTGGGATGAGAGTGAAAATCATAGAAGGAATGGCACTTGGAAAAACAATAATTGCTACTTCACTCGCTGTAGAAGGTATAAATTGTGAAAACAATAAGCATATTTTTATTGCGAATTCTAAGGATATTTTTTTACTTTACATTAATAATATTTTACGAAACCCGGATTTGATTCACGAGGTCGGGAAAAATGCAAATAATTTGATCAGGAAACAATTTGATAACTTTATTTTAGTCGAACAGCTCATTACTTTTTATAAGAAATTTTTGTAATTACTAAATGGAAATATTTTTTTGGATATTTATAGGAATCATACTTTATACCTATTTAGGCTATGGGGTTATTATGTTTATTTTTAGTTTATTCAAGCATGTTTTCAAAACAGGTAAATTAAAATATAATGAAGACTATCAGCCTGAGGTGACTCTTTTTATTGCTGCTTATAATGAAAAAGATTTTATAGACCGCAAAATACAAAATTCATTTTCATTGGATTATCCCTCGTCAAAATTGCATTTTTTATGTGTCACGGATGGATCCGATGACGGCACACCTGAAATATTGGAAAAATATAAAAACGTACAGGTGTTGCATGAAGACGAACGAAATGGGAAAATTGGTGCCATTAACCGGGGAATGAAATATGTCAACACCCCTGTTGTCGTGTTTTCTGATTGTAATACCATTCTTCCTGGAAATGCCATTAAAGATATAGTACAACAATTTAGTATTCCGAATGTTGGCTGTGTCGCGGGAGAAAAAAGAATTACCAATAATAAAAAAGATGGGGCTGTAAATGCAGGCGAAGGTTTTTATTGGAAATATGAATCATTGCTTAAAAAGTTAGAAAGCCATGTATATTCTGCAATGGGAGCAGTGGGTGAATTATTTGCCATACGGAAAGAATTATTCAGAAACGTTGAAAAGGATACATTGCTGGATGATTTTATGATATCCATGCGCATTGCATTACAAGGATATAAAATAAGCTATACACCTCGTGCATATGCCATTGAAAATGCTTCAGTCAATGCAAAGGAAGAATTAAAACGTAAGGTCAGGATATCTGCAGGAGGGATACAATCACTTCTAAGGCTAAAACCTCTTTTCAATATTTTTAAAAATCCTGTATTAGGATTTCAATTTATTTCACATAAAGTATTGCGTTGGACTCTTGTTCCACTTGCATTTCCCGTGATTTTTTTAATTAACCTATATTTAATATTTAAGATACCGGTTTTTTCATTGTACCATTATATTTTTACAGCTCAAATATTATTTTATATTTTTGTAGTCCTGGGTAAAAC
>CAYPTK010000008.1:0-26715 GCA_964413555.1 uncultured Bacteroidales bacterium
ACCCTTTATGCCGGAAAATGAGCAAAGCGAAACCCCTTCTGCATAATTCCGTTTATAAACGTTTAAAAACGGGTATTTTTTGTTATCTGCCTGTTTATGTTATATTTGTAGATAAAAATGGTATGGTGGAGTATGAGTAAAATAATAGGTAACAGGCATATTGACATTATCGGTATAAATTTATTAGTATTTAATATATTTTATGGACGAACTAAATATTTTATTGTCATAAAAACATTTCTATAAACTTTTGTGAAATTTGTAAAAAACTAAAAAAATGATGAAAGAAACAATAAAACTTGGAATAATGATAGTTGGAATATTTTTAATTATTAATTCATTGAATGGATTGGATGGAATTATCAAAAAAATCTTATATTATTTAAATTCAAAAAGAATGGAAACATACATGCATGGTAGCCAGTCTTTATTGAGCATTTTTTTGTATGCAGTCGGAAATTTATTAAAACTAATTGCAGGAGTTATTTTTATACTTAAGCCGGGTATTGTTTCCAACAGGGTTTTTATAGCAACAAAAATAGAAGAAAAAGAAGAAATACCATTTAAAACCATTTTAAGTTTTCTTTTTTGCTTTGGTATATATCTTATGGTAGTTGGTTCAATCGATTTAATCAGTGCAATTATTCACAAGATACAATTGACAAAAGAAGCCGAACATGTTGCTAAATTTCTACGATTTGATTGGCTAACTGGTATTATTGACATTTTCAAAATTAGTATTGGGTATTTACTATACAAAAGATTTAATTACTTGCTGTATTCAAAATAAATAAAACCCAATCGGGGCTGCCGATAGGCTTTTAGCCCAGGCCGTGGAGTACGCGAAACGCCTGCTTGCCTTTTGCATAGTTCCGTTTACAAACGGGTATTTCTTAGGTTGTTTTGTTTTTTCTGACTCGACATGTAAATTGTAATCCACAAAAAATCAAACTATTGTAAAGGCTTAACGTCTGCAAGAACATGATATAATTATAAACACGATGATAACCTTTTTGGGTTAAATAAATATTGGAAGCATAACTCTTCCACCGGGCTAAGATTCACCTGTAACAAATTTACAACTATGCCGGGCTAATACACCGCCTACCGGTTCCTTCTTAACCTATTATTCACAAATTACTTTCTTAATCACAACTTGCCCGTTCGTTTTACATTTTATAAAATAAATATTTGGATATGGCAATGTATACCTGGTGGTATGTTTGCCAGACGAACAATGCTTATTTATGATACCTGATATTTTTCTGCCATACATATCATATAGTTCAATGGCCACCTCTCCTTGTCGTGGCAATGTCCACGATATATTTATCTTACCCCTGGTTGGGTTAGGCCCTACAGTTAAATCAAGGGGATTCGTCTCGTGGCCAGGAATATCTTCCAGTTTTAACCTGTTGTCTTCAAGATTGGAAATAGACCTGCTGTATGGCCCCCCGGCTGCCTTTTCACCTGTCACCCTGCATACACTTCCCTTGTCCACTGCTATGATGTAATGCAATATATCTTCGGGCACATCCATATCAGTATAGCTGTTAAACACGTCTTCTGGCGACCCTGGCATGGTTTCGATCAACTGCCATCCAAGGGAAGCAGAATACCGGTACACTTCATATGCATCATAATAAAACCCTTCATAGTTATCCCACGTCAGGTTGACTGAATTGAGCTGAAAACCTAATCCTACAGATAAATGAATGGTTTTATGTGAATAGCTTTTTTCGCTTTCATTGCCACAGGCATCCAGGGCTGATAATTTGTATTTGTAACTCCTGATCATGGGGTTTGACAGCGAATCTTCAAATTCACTGTTCCCGGCAGAACTGGTTGTTCCTATTGATTGGAATTTCCCGGCACGGACTTCTTTATAAATGTTGTACCCCAGTACACCGGGATTTTCTTGATAAGGCCATGCAATAATATTATGGTTCGTCACGCTGTCCGTGGTCACAATACATATTTGAGGAGGGGCAACCGGTTCAACATCTATTCGTGCACCTGCTACGCCCCTGCATCCATTTTGGTCCCTGGCTGTGAGCACGTGCAACCCTTCTCCTGCAAAATAAAGATTTTGTTCTGTTGATCCATTGCTCCAGGTGTATGAATATGGTGATGCACCTCCACTGACAGAAACATACACGCGCCCTTCGTTCATATTACAGGAGGTATTATGGATCGAATCAATGGTGACTACCGGGCCATCTGAACTGCTTATTGATGTTGTTGCTGTTTTATTACAATTATTGCCATCCGTGATGGTCACGGTATATGTTCCAACCCCCAGGCCATGAAGTATTGCCCCGGAAGAATCATTAGACCAATTATACATGTAAGGAGACATGCCACCGGTTACTGCAACAGAAATACTGCCCGTGTCTGCCAGGCAGGAAGCATTTGTTGTTATAATTTCTGGAATCAGGGGATCCGGTTCGTCAACTTGATATTCTCCAAAAACCAGGCATCCGTTTTGATCTTTTATTTCCACTTCAAAATACCCGGCCCGCAGGTTCTGAATATCCCTGGTAGTGGCCCCGGTTGACCATGCATATTGATAAGGTGCTGTTCCGCCCTCGACGGAAAGGTGTATCGTGCCATCCGCCGCGTTAAAACATGATACATCTGTAATTGAATCATGGATAGTGGGTGCAGAGATATTATTTATCGTGAATGTTTTAAATGTACTATTGTCATGAACATCCTTCACCTGCACGTTATAGGTTCCTGCCTGTAATGCACCCGAAACCATTGCAGTGTCCCCGGTAGACCATTGAATTTCAAACGGGCTGTTGCCTCCACTGATATCGAGTGTTGCACTTCCGTCGGCTTGTCCACAGGTAGCATTGGTGGTTTGTACATCAATCGTAAAACAATAAGATGAATCAGTATACACGGTGACCGTGTCAGAATCTGTACACCCGTTTTTCCCTGCTTCAACAATATAATCTGTTGTAATAATTGGTGAGACATTAATTGTTTGTGTTGTTGCGCCCGTGTTCCAGGCATAAGAATCTCCACCGGACGCGGTTAAAGTCACGAGTTGCCCGGGGCATACCCGCTTATCTTCTCCTGCTTTGGCCATAATACTTTCAGCTGTTGATATGGTAAAATCTTTTGATTTCGTGCAGTTATTCGAGTCTGTGACTGTAACAGCATAATCTCCAGCCAATAATGCAGTTCGATCCGGGGTTGTTGACGAATTATTCCAGACATACGTATAGGAAGGGGTCCCTCCATTTATCGAAAGTGCAATAGACCCTTCACCTGCTCCATTGCAACCAATGTTTGTAATGTCGCTATTTATCATTAATGCTGAAGGTTCTAACACGGCTTTTTTAATGATCAGCTCACAATCACTATAGTCAGTCACAGTAAGAGTGTAATTTCCGGCGGGAACACCTGACAAGTTTTCTGTTGTTTCGCCATTGCTCCAAATTAAACCATCGGGGTCAAAATATAAGTTTACATTAATGCTTCCCGTGCTATCCCCGTGGCAGGCAACATGGGTTGCTGTTATAGCATACCCCAGCGACACGGGTTCAGAAACATTATAGGATTTCACCAGGGTATCATCTTCAGCATCTGTTATTGTTAGATCATAACTTCCTGCCGGCAGATTTGTCATACGATTGGTATCAGGATAATTGCCTGCCCATATATATGAATACGGGGGGGTCCCACCACTGACTGACAGGTGTATCTCCCCGTCATGTTCCCCATAGCAGGAAACAGTCACAACAGAATCATGTTCAACAGCCATTGGCACATCTATATAAATATCTTTTACACAGCGGACGGAAAACCCTGTTTTTTTTGAAGTACTGCTTCTGTCAATATCGCTGTTACTATATCCAATGTTACGATTTATAGCATATCCAGAACCATCAAGCGAGGATGTCCACCAATGTCCTGCATTAGACTCTGTTTGAGAAAGTCCAGTACTATAACGCATCCCTCCAGGTACCGCGGTAAAGCCTGTTCTGTCAAATATAGGGTCATTTTCAAGTACCCCATCAGTCCAGAATTGGGCACTCCCGGCCAACTGGCTTCCCTGGTTGGTACCCCGGCTTCCTGTCTTATTGGCATCAGCTTTGCTCATGCCGAGGTGTCTTTCCAGCTGTTTCCATTCATTATCACTCGGCAAATGCCATCCATTTGGGCATACACCTTGTACAGAGCCGGGATTGGCAGTATCGCTGCCGGCACCATTCATCGCGCCGCCCCAGGTATATAATGCTCCATATATCGTGGCATAGGCAGAATCATCATCGTAATAACAATACGCTTTCTGATCTCCAGACAAATATTTCCAGGAACTATTCCCTGTAACATGCTGGATAACCGTTCCGTCACTGTATTTGGTTGCATTCAGGTTTTCAGCCATCCACCACTGGCTGCCAATTTTCACGATTTTATATACCTGGCCATCCCGCGGGTCTATGATGGTATCAAAATGGCGCACGTAAAACGTGTCATTCAATACCCTGTCAATCGCGTCCGTGAGTGTAAGCGTATATATCCCGGCACTGTCTATCCCGGTTAATATGCTGTCTGTACTACCATTGCTCCATTCATATTCATACGGCGGGTATCCCCCGTTTACGTCAACATGTATCTCTCCGTCTGTACATTCTTTACAGGAAATATCTTTAATTGTATCAAGCATAATGGTCAAAGCAGGTAAAGAATTCTCTCTCCGGACACAACGGACAAAATATGAAGTATCTTTATAACAATTATTCCTTGTATTTCCATTTGAAAAATTCGTTCCCCATACAGTACTATCATTATATTGAGTGCTACTCAGATAAAAATTTTGGTTAATCCCGCCAAGTGTATCTTTATATGCATACATTGTATCCAATTCATGCCTTGATGGCAGGTACCAGTCAGAATAGCCATATTCTGATAATGTATCACAATAATAAGCAGCTTTTCCATTATTCCCTAATTTTTTCACGATGGCCATGGTATTCATCCGGCCGTTTGCCTGGCTTTCCGCACCATTTAATGTATCTATTGGAGTCCCTGTGCCCCCCCATTTTAAAAAAGCATCATCAGTATAAACAATTAAGAGATCATTATTATACGGAATTCCTATCTGGGCGTAAGCCTGTATACAAACCAAACATAAGGCTAAAAAAGGGAAAATATTTTTCATAAAACAATTTTTAATTTCAATAAAATTGAGGCAAATATATTTAATCTTTTTTTTTATCCTATGAATTATTTAAAAAAATTTAGGTGTGCTGACTATTAATATGATATTTTCTTCGGGCATTTTCACCTGTTTATATTTATTTTTTAAATTTATCAATCCCCCGTTTTAATGGATTTTCAATAATGTATCTTCTTTTTTTACGTGGCCCATTATTACGGGTAACGTGGTCGTGAAATCTTGATTGCCAGGCAAAATCGGAATGGATTTTCAGGCATTTTTCATGCTCCCTTTTTATTCCCCGGGTAGAAGTTTTCTCAGGTCGCGAAATCATCGGGCATCATGCAGGGCAATCGAATATATTTATTACATTTACATACTAAAGCACCCAAACATCCAACCTCATGAAACACCTTAAAGGAAAACTTATTCATGCGCTTGTTATGCACTTTGAAAAAGATTACAAACGAATTGAACATGCAGTTAACGTATTACAAGAAGCTGAAAAACTGGCATTACAACAGCCCGTGGATTACGAAATCCTGATTGCTTCGGCCCTTTTTCACGATATTGGAATAAAAATTGCAGAGGAAAAATATGGATACAACAATGGAGCTATGCAGGAAGAATATGGCCCTCCTTTAGCCAGGCAAATATTAAATGATTGTCATATAGAAGAACATAAAATACAATTAAATGATTGTCATATAGAAGAACATAAAATACAAAAAATTTGCAATATCATTGGAAACCATCATTCTTCTTCAAAATATCCGTATCCGGAATTAAAAACACTTAAAAAAGCAGATGCTATAGTAAATAAAGCGGAACTGGCAGAGGATCCATAGCACAATCATTCGTGATTCATAACATTATAATAACCAACACATAAACACATATGCAATCATTAAGCACATCAGCAGTTTACAATAAACTAAACGATCCCGGGGCCAAAATCATAGACATACGCCCGGTGAATGCCTACAACGGGTGGAAACTAAATGATGAAGCCCGGGGCGGCCATATCAAAGGTGCCAAAAGCCTGCCTGCCAAATGGGCAGAATATATAGACTGGATTGAAATTGTACGCTCAAAAAACATAACACCCGATCATCAATTGATCATATACGGGTATGATCAGCAAGAGACAGAAAAAATTGCCCGCCTGTTTGAAAAAGCAGGGTTTACAGATGTTTTTGTTTATCATGATTTTGTTTCGGAATGGAGTGAAGACATAGATATGCCAATGGACTTTTTAACACGGTACAAACACCTGGTATCTGCCGAATGGCTGCACGGCCTTATCACAACAGGCGATGCCCCTGATTATACGAACGAACGATTTGTTGTCTGCCATGCCCATTACCAGAACAAAGGCGATTACACGATGGGGCATATCCCGGGAGCCATTGACATAGACACCAATTCACTGGAATCAACGGAAACATGGAACCGGCGAGAACCGGAAGAACTTAAAAAAATATTTGAAGCAAAAGGAATCACTCACGACACCACGGTGATCTTATATGGCAGGTTTTCTGGCCCCGACAATAATGACCCCTACCCTGGCAGTAACGCTGGCCACCTCGGAGCCATCCGTTGTGCATTTATCATGATGTATGCCGGGATAAAAGATGTCCGCGTACTGAACGGGGGCTTACGGGCATGGACAGATGCCGGGTACGAGCTCTCTTTTGAAGAGACACGACTACCACCCGTCGATGACTTTGGAGGTACCATCCCGGGAAATCCCGAACTCGCGGTAGATATTGATGAGGCGCGGGAAATAATACAAAATAAAGTCAAAAACCTGGTGTCTGTAAGAAGCTGGAAAGAATTCATCGGCGAAGTGAGCGGATACAACTATATTGAAAAAACAGGCAGGATCCCCGGCGCTGTTTTTGGCGATTGCGGAAGCGATGCATATCATATGGAAAACTACCGGAACCTCGACCATACCACGCGTGAATATCATGAGATTGAAGCAACGTGGCAACAAGCCGGCATCACACCCGATAAACACAACGCGTTTTATTGCGGTACAGGATGGCGTGGCAGTGAAGCATTCCTGAATGCCTGGTTGATGGGCTGGCCACGTGTGTCTGTTTTTGATGGAGGCTGGTTTGAATGGAGCAATAAAGGATTGCCTTATGAAACCGGTATCCCGGAAGAAAAAGTACAGGAAATAGAACAATAAAAGATGTTTGACATAAACAAAATACGCCAGGACTTCCCTATCTTACAGGAAACAATATACGGATCTCCCCTCGTTTACCTCGATAACGCGGCTACCACGCACAAGCCAAAACAGGTCACCGGGGAGACCACCTCATTTTATTTCAAGCAAAACAGCAATGTCCACAGGGGAAGCCACCACCTCAGCGAATTAGCTAGCGGGATTTATGAAGATACCAGGAGTACGGTTCAACAATTCATCAACGCCAAACATGCATCGGAAGTCATTTTTACCAAAGGCACAACCGACGCCATCAACATGTTGGCATATTCATTTGAACAGTCGTTTATCAACAACGAGAGTGAGATCATCATCACGGAAATGGAACATCACTCGAACTATGTCCCCTGGATCATGCTGGCAAAACGCACCGGGGCCACGCTCAAAATCCTTCCCATTCATGATGAAGGCACCCTCGTGTTGGACAAGCTCGATTCGCTCATCACCCAAAAGACACGGCTCATATCCGTTTCGTATGTCTCCAATGTACTGGGCACCATTAACCCCATTGAAAAAATAATACGAACTGCTCATGCACACGACATCCCGGTGATGATAGATGCCGCACAGGCCATACAACATATCCCTGTGGATGTGCAACAACTCGATTGCGACTTCATGGCCTTCTCCGGCCATAAAATGTATGCAGAAACCGGCATCGGGATTTTATATGGCAAAAAAAAGTGGCTTGATGCAATGCATCCTCCCGTGTATGGCGGCGGCATGGTAAAAGAAGTGGGCTTGCACCATGCAGAATTTCTCGAGTCGCCCTCGAAATTTGAGGCAGGCACAAGCAATGTGTCTGGTGCAGTAAGCCTGGCAGCTGCTATCAGGTATATAAATGAAACGGGACTACACCACATCGCCTCACATGAACAAGAAATTTACGAGTATGCTTTACAGCAATTGCAAGCATCAAAAGATATTATAATTTATGGCAATGGCGACAAGTGTGGTGCCATCTCCTTTAACCTGAAGAACATACACCCGTATGACGTGGGTGCTATATTGGATAAAAAGGGCATTGCCGTACGCGCTGGGCACCACTGTGCCAAACCATTAATCAACAGGCTCGGCCTCAATGGAACGATACGGATAAGCTTTGGTGTATACAATACAAAATCAGAGATTGATACATTAATGAAAGGCATTGAAAAAGCGAACAAAATATTAAATTGACATGAACATAGAAGATATCCAACAACAGGTCATTAAAGAATTTGCTTCGATAGATGATTGGTTAGACAAATATGAATATTTAACAGATTTGGCCAAGACATTGCCCTCCGCGAATGGAGAATTAAAAACAGAAAACCATAAAATCGGGGGTTGCCAGTCGAACGTGTGGATTAAAGCCAGCAAAACGAACGGAACCATACACTACGAAGCCGACAGCGATACGCGGATCATAAAAGGAATTATTGCTTTATTGCTTAAAGTCTATAATGACCAGCCACCCAAAGCAATAATAAACAGCGACCCTGAATTTATAGACAAGATAGGCCTTAAATCAAACCTCTCCCCTTCCCGTGCCAATGGGATCTCGAGCATTATGAAACGGATACAGGAAATAGCAGTGAAATATGATAAAGAACTATGAGTTTTCCCTTATAATTTTATTTTAAATTAGTAGTGTCCAAATAAAATTAATAATGTTGTACCTACGGTACTTTTATGAATTGTTAATATTTTCTATCTACCATAATATCGTTGCTCCGTGACTTTTCAAGTCCCGCGAGGGACGACATCATTATAGAATTTTGTTTAATCAAAATTCAACGCCCCGTAGGGTGCGACATTATATCAATATAAGTGATAACTGATGTTTCACATGGTTTGAATTATTTTAATCGGACAGTATTTATTTTAAATAAAAAAACATACGTGATTTAAACTCTCAGAAACTGTTACTGGCATAATATTTGGGAAATCCCTATAAAACCCATAGATTAATTAAAAACATAAAAAAACGCGTATGAGACAAATTATCTTCATCAGTATACTATGCTCCTCACTTATTTCCTATGGCCAATCCCTGGAAAGAGAAGTCATTAGTACAGCAGGGGCTCACCCCTCCAATTTATCAGGTTCTTTAAGCTGGACAGTAGGTGAACTTGTTACACGAACAGTCATGAGTACAAACAATACATTAACGCAAGGGTTTCAGCAAGGAGACCTGGAAATCATTTCCATGATTGATAACAATGAAACCAATACAACGCTCAATGTGTATCCAAATCCTGTCCAAACAAAATTGTTCATTGAGAGTTCTGCTTCAACAGCACAATTTCAGTTATTAAACATTCATGGGAAGGTCATACAAAAGGGAGAGATTAAAGACCATACAAAAGAAATTGATTTCTCTGATTTACCGAGTGGAATATATATACTCAAAATCAACAATCGTGTATCTTACAAAATTATTCATCAATAAAAATAGTAAACAATAAAAAAAACAAAAAATCATGAAAAAATTAATATCATTCATAACCGGCATCATTATCTCTGTCTCATTATTTTCACAAGTCCCTGAAATGTTCAATTATCAGGCGGTCGCGAGAAATGACCAGGGCCACCTGATCAAGAACCAATTGGTTGGATTTGAAATCAATATCATACACGGATCAGCAACCGGAACAGTGGTCTATACAGAAACCCACAGCGACTCTACCAATGAATATGGCCTGGTAAACCTTAAGATAGGAAATGGAACTTCAGCCGATGATTTTTCAGCAATTCAATGGGGAGAAGGGCCTTACTTCATCCAAATACAGATGGATGAAACAGGGGGCACAGCCTATGAGCCCATGGGAACTACCCAACTGTTGAGTGTTCCGTATGCAATGGCTGCCAAAACATCTCAAAAAGCAGATACTGCAAGATCCCTGGTCTTAAAAAATGAAGAAGGAAACCCGTTTCATATAAAAATTAATAACTCCGGGCATTTATTTTCAGAACATTATGAAACAATAAAATTAGACACCGGTACTGCAAGTAAATATTTCGGAGGAGATGATAATTTAACACGAAACGTGGGCACGGGACAAAGCATCCATTTTCAGAACACGTTTATCCCGGACAGCTTTAGTGTTAACTTCTCAAGTCGTTTTGATTATTTTTCAAATCCTGATGGCACAGGCCATGCAGTAGATTTAAAGCTCAATGTACGCGATTCCCTTGGAACAGTTATCGCTTCTTCTACAAAACATGTAGAAAGCAGCTTTGACGGGGGTTGGGTCACTTTTGACATGACGTATTTAAACCTCACGCTAAAGTCCACTACCAAATACATTTTCACATGGCATCTAATCAATGGCATCAACAATGAATACAGCAATGGTTCTAGCGGAGATGCAGATGCTGGTTTTTCGATGGGAAGCGGATACAACAGCGAAATCACAAGTGGCACAGATGACCTGGATGATTGGGCGCATTGGACAAACCATAGCTGGGATTTTTATTTCAGATTATATGGTATTGAACAAATAGAGTAAGCCATAAAATTCATCCACAGCCAAACGTGGAGCTTTTAGAAAACAGAACAATAAAAAAATGCCATTGCCAGCGTTCTGCCCCCACCAGGCAAACACGTGCAATGGCATTTTCAAAAATCCAAAAAAAGGGCAAGAATATAAATCCCACCCTTTTATAATAAAAACCAGAAATATCAAACAGTTTTATTGGACAATCAATCTAAGATTTTTCTGTTTCCCGTTTTCTGAATTAATTTGTATCATATACAATCCTTCAGGTAATGATTCCCTGTTTGTAAATTTAATTGTTGATGTCCCGGAGTCAATGGTTATGTTTCTTTGGACTATCATTTCACCCAAGACACTGAAAATTGATACACGAATTTCTTCTCCAATATCAAAACCGGTTAATTGCAGATAAGCATCTCCTTTTTGCAATGGATTAGGATATATAATGACTTTACCTGTTGCTGAATTGTTTGCTGACATACCGGTTATACAATCAATGTTTACTGTAACAGGTTCTATATCAGCACAAGCTCCATCACCTAATTTAATGTAATATGTCCCATCTGTTGTTACACTTTCCGGATTGCTAAGGGGCATAGTTGCCGAGGCATCCTCCCAGTAGGTTAATTCATGTTGTTCTGTAGTATCCCCAATGGCAATATATCTAATATCAAACTGGATAGCGGGGTCGTAGCCAAGAAATGGCATATCGAGCCTCACTATTCTTGATATATCAACTTTTTGTGCCGTGGTTAAATCATATTTAAGCTCAGTCCAATTGGTATCAATAGCAGGCCTCCATTGTCCGGAATTACAACTATCTCCACCATACCAATCAAGTGAATGGGATACTCTAATTTCAAAATTACCCGCTTGTAACACGTGACTGGCGCGTATTTCCATAATTAAGAAGGGGGTATGGGTTGCATCTACGGTAATGCTGTCAAATCTAAGTTCAATTTTAGCCCATTTATTTGCACTTGGTTTATCTACATGCAACATGCCATCACTTTGTGAAAAGGTGAGATGAGCCCAGTCATTGGTTTTCCATGCAAAAACAGTATCACTACCATTTATTTTATTTACCAGGGATCCATTAAAATAATCTATAAAAGAATTTTGAGTATACTCATACCATTTACTCGTATTATTTCCTCCTGAACTGCCTGCTGTTACAGCCGGATCAGTCAGGTCAACAGATGGGCAGTTTGGATCAGGATTCGTGGTGACCAATTTTATATCACCATCACTAACATTAACAGTAACAGAATCAACAGCTGTGAAACCACCGTTATCATTATCGGTTATGGTCACGTAATACGTACCTGACATGGTGGTTGCAGCATTAAGCCGTTGTGGATTTTGAATGCTGGAAGTAAAACTACCAGGCCCGGTCCAGGACCATTCATCAGCATCTCCGCCAGACTCTGTTAATTGAATTATATCACCAGTGCATACCGGCGAGTTGCTTCCTGCCAAAACAGCAGAAGATGGAACAAAATGTGCTGTTATGGATTTATCTGAATCCATGGTAATGGTAACAGGATTGTCATTTTCATGGCCGGATGGAATATCCCCTGTCCAATGGTCAAAAGCATATCCGCTATTATTTACTGCTGTTGCCTGAACATTAGAATTAGGAGCATATGTGCCACTTGACGGGGTTAATGAAACTGTACCATTTCCATCATTATTGGTCGTTAATACATAACTTGTATCATTACACCACAGATATCCTTTTGCCCTGGCATCTTGTAGTATAAGTGACCAGTTATTATTAAACAGGTTAACTCCTGCTGTTTTGTGCTGGAACCAACTTATCCCGAGCCGTTCCATTGTCTGGTTAATAAAAATTTCACCATCTAATTCCTGGCATTGAGCATCTGCTTCCAGTACCTGGTCATGTATAGATTGTTCACACGGGAAGTTAGCCTCCGTATTAATCACCGGGTAATTAGCCATTGTATTTAAAATAGGGTCTGAAGTACGATAATCAGTGGTATATGGATGAAAGCCAACAGACGCTTTTGTCCAGTCGACATGATCAGGATACCTGGTGTCAAAACGCTGCATTGCATCCCACATCGTTGTTTCATCCCAATCTTTACCAACTGCTGCTGTAAAAGTAAACAGATTCATATGCGTTTCAGGAGCGAACGAGCGGGCCAGATCATACGCAACAATTACGCTGTCAAACAGCTCATTTGTAAAGTTACTGCATCCAAATGCAGGTTCATTCACTATCTCATAAAACACGTGTGTCCGGTCTTTGTAATGCGGTGCAACTGCTGTCCAAAAGTCTTTTAAATAGCCAATTGTAGTAGCAGATCCATCACCATATTCTCCCCTGTATCTTCCAACATCATGGTAATTGACCAATACATTCATATTGTATTTTGATGCGTAATTAACCACGGAGTCAACATATTCTAAAAACCAGGCAACATCGCTTGGATTTGAATAATCCGTGGCCATATACCCTCCACTGTTCATTCCCGGGTCATATATAGCCAGCCGGATAGAATTCACACAACTATCAGCAAGCATTTGATAATATGATTCTTCAAACGCGTATGCCAATTCCGAAAAATTATTAATGATTTTTGCTTTCCATAACCAGATTGAAGCCCCGCGGAATATATCCCCGTCGGCATTCACAACCTGGTATCCATAACTATTTGTAGTAATCTGAACTCTCCCGGGATCTGTTGCACGGGGTTCCGAATATGAGAATCCGGGCATAATAAATAAAGAATTAATAAAACCGAATAGTAATATTGAGATATATATCTTTTTCATAGTTTTATATTTATTAATGATACATTAATTATTTAATCGTTTCTTTTTCTATAAAGAAGTATTTGGTTCATGATATTTCGGAATAAAAGACTGAGAACCAAACAAAGTGAGCTCATGAACATCATTGAGAAAAACTCGTGGTGAACAACATTTTAAACTACAGATTTCTAACGTTCCGGAGAACTAAGCGAAGCGATCTAAAGAGCATCGCGTGTAATTTAGAAGGTTGATCAACAACTTAGATATTACTCATTTATGAACATTAACTCATGAAGATAAATTTAACCCCTAACGCGTTAAAGCAAAAACAATTTTGGCGCACACCTTAGTTATTGGCGCATGAATGAAGTTTTACGTTATATAATTGTACTTTTGTATTATCTGCACTTAACATATGTTGCATGATTTGAATATATGTTTCATTTTTGCAAAAAAAGCACGTGCTACACATTTTTTCCTATTCACCGGCAAAAAAAGGAATCAACAAACACACAAAAAAAACAACAACTTGCTTACAAACAATAAGATACATTGATTTTGATTGGCGGGTTTTTTTTATTGATGTATTAACTTTATAACAGGTTTTTCTATAAAAATGCTAAAAACAACATGCCCGCTTAATTTTTTTCTATCCATTCAATGCTTTTGCCATATTTTTTCCCAGGTCATAGCATTGTTGAATATCTTCATCAGATGCACTACCTTTCACGGCAAATGATGGTTCTATGGGTTCCAGGTTACTGTTATCCATAAATTCTTTGAGTCCTTTAAATGCACCTCCACCCCATGTATATGAACCGAATACGCCTACATAGCGATTTTTTAATTGTTTATTCTCGATCATGTTCACCAGGTTTTCCATGTGGGGAAAGACGCGGGTATTGTAAGTACACGATCCCAGGATGAATCCTTTAAACTGCCATATGTCATTAATAATATATGATGCATGCTTGTAAGAGACATCATGCATTCGTATCTTCGTAACACCATTTTCAGATAGGCCTCGTGCCACGATCTCTGCCATCTCCTGAGTGTTGCCGTACATCGAGGCAAAGGCAATCACTACGCCGTCTTCTGCCTCGTAGCGGCTCCACTTATCGTATTTATCAACAATATACGAAGGGTTATCTTTAAACACCGGGCCATGCGTGGGAGCTATAATTTGGATATCTAATCCTTCCAGTTTTTTCAATGCCTTCTGTGCCATTTTACTGTATTTTCCTACAATATTGGAAAAATACCTTCTGATCTCTGTTTCATAATAATCCAGGTCTACTTCATTATCAAATATTCCTCCTTTCAAGGCACCAAAGCCACCAAATATATCTGCAGGGAACAATATTTTACTTGTTTTTTCATATGTCACCATCGTTTCCGGCCAATGCACCATGGGTGTAAGGAAAAACTCCAATTCATGCTTTCCCAGGTTTAGCGTATCGCCTTCCTTTACTTCTTTTGTTTTGCTTTGTATATGATAATAATCATTTGCATATTCCAGGGTTTTCTTATTGCCCACGATTTGCATGTCAGGATACAATTCTGCCAACATAGCCACGGCACCTGAATGGTCGGGTTCCATGTGGTTAATGACCATATAATCAATCGGCCTGTCTTTAAGGACTTGTTTTAATTTTTTTAGCAATACATGGCTGGTGGTATGTTTTACTGCATCCACCAATGCTACTTTTTCATCTACAATTAGATACGAATTATACGATACTCCTTCCGGCAATGGCCATATTTCTTCAAATAATTGCGTTTCATAATCATTTACTCCTACCCAGTAAATATTATCTTTGATTGGAATTACATTTGTATCCATAAGCGTGTTTTTATATTTTTAAAAGATAGCACAGTAAAATCTGCCCCGTGAAAAAAACCACGAGGCAAATTAATTCTTTTTTGTCAAGCAAAAATTATTCCGGCCTTTTCATATTTAGGAGTGCAATATACTGCATGTACTGATCAAGCATTACCATTGCCGTATATGCTTCTACCACGGGCCAAATCCTGGCAACAATAGTGGGGTCGCGGCGTGTCACGGCAGCAAGGTCTTTATTTTCGAGGCTTACTTTATCTATTGTTTTTTGGGGTTTGGCAATGGTTGGCGTTGGTTTAACAGATACTCTGCCGACAATATTTTGTCCTGTTGTTAATCCTCCCGTGATTCCACCGGCATTGTTAGACGTGAATTTAACATTATTGTTTTCTACCCGCATTTCATCATTGCATTCAGAACCTGTCATTTTAGCTGCCTGGATTCCACAACCGATCTCTACAGATTTCACGGTTCCAATGCCCATGAGTTTTGCCAATTCTGCATCCATTTTTTCAAATACAGGTTCTCCCAGGCCGGCAGGAACTCCAGTTACAACAAACTCTACATACCCTCCGGAAGAATCGCCTTCATCGCGTATACGAATAATCTCTTTATTCATCTCATTGGCTGTTTCCAGGTCAGGGCAGAATATCCTGGGGTTGATACCATATTTCTCTCTTACCTCATCTTCATTATATTTTGGTTTTGGAATTTCAGGAATACGTTTTTCCAGTTCTGCTAACACGGCAGCTTTTTCTAAAAACCTCATGTCGGAATTGAATTTACCCTGTGCAAATATTTCCTGGTAAACAGGGTCGTACAATTTTCTCACGGTACGATAAGCCCGGGCTTTTTCCCTGATCTTTTCAATATCCATATCTCCCATTCTCACTCCTGCTGCTTCTTTTACATATGCAGTAACAAATATGCCATGTTCAGCAAGAATCCGTTTTGCAATGGTACCGGCAGCCACGATAGTGCTTGTATAGCGTCCGCTGAATATACCGGCGCCAATGGCATCATCCCATTTCCCGAATTTCTGGAACGAAGCAAAAGAAGCATGCCCTGGACGTGGTGTGCGGTTGGTTACCTGGTACTGCTCAATGTGCTCGAAATGGCGGTCAACATTCGGGATTAAAATAACCAAGGGGGTTCCGTTTGTATATCCCTTGTTTTTAAAGCCTGGCATGGTATCGGCCGCGTTTACACCGCTATATATAACCGGAACATCGGCTTCACGGCGCGGAGAAGTAAGTTCTCCCTGCCCGGGTTTACGAAGCATCAGTTCAGCATAAATTTCTTCTTCGGTAAAATAGTACCCGGAAGGGACTCCCTGGATATTTATTGACAGGCCTTCCTGGTAGGAACCTCCTCCTACCGTTGTTTTAAACAATTTTCCATGTGTACATCCTAGCATAATTTTTAATTTTTAATAAGTTAATATTTACTATTTATAATAATCAGCCGTTAATAATAAATTTACTTGCATTTACAGAATTTACTATCAGAACTTAATTCAATATTGGCATTCATTTGTTTAAAATCTTCCAGGAACCCGGGATAGGTGATTTTAAAGGACTCTGCCGTGTCAATTATTGTCTCACCTTCTGCTCCCATGCCTGCTAAGGCGAGCGCCATCACCATCCGATGGTCATGATAACCATGCACGTGGGTTCCTTTTAAGTGGCTCTGATTAATGATCATCCCGTCTTCCAATTCCGTGATATCTGCACCCATTTTTTTCAGTTCTGTTGTCATCGCCTTAATCCTGTCGCATTCTTTGTACCTTGCCTGGGCAACATTTAAAAGCCGTGTTGTCCCGTTTGCATAACATCCCGTGATTGCCAGTGCCGGCAAAGCATCCGGAATATTATTCATGTCAATATCTATTCCAGCGAGTTCATTCCCGCGCACGACCACCCCGTCTTCTACATGTTGAAGTTGAACTCCCATTTTTTCCAAATGCTGAAACACTTCTTTATCGCCTTGCGGATCTGTAAAGTTCAACCCTTTGATTTTAATTTCCGAGCGTGTTATTGCCGCTGCACAGAGGGCGAATGTAGCCGTCGAAAAATCCGAAGGGATATACCCGTTGAATGGTTTGTATGATTGTCCGCCTTTGATTTTAAACCATTCCAGTCCTTTTTGTTCTAATTGGATGGACTGGCTTTTTAGCCAGTCGAGCGTGATCTCCACGTACGGCTTTTCCATGAGTTTATGCACGATGACCTCGGTGTCCTGGTCAACCAACGGGCAGGTAATTAACAACGAGGAAATATATTGTGAGCTCATCCCGTTTACTTCTGTTTTTCCACCATTAATGGGGCCCTGTATTGTGAATGGGCATTTTCCATTGGCAGACTCTACTTTTGCACCTAATTTTTCAAGCGCTGAAAACAGTGGATGCATTGGCCGAGTTCGAAGCGATTCATCTCCATCAAAGGAAACAGGCTGACCTGCTAATGATGCTACGCCTGTAAGCATGCGGAGGCTGGTCCCGGAATTTCCCATATCAATAGGTTCAGAGGGAATAACCGGCATTTTTCCAAAACCGGTAACCTCTAAGTATCCATCTCCCTGTTCTACATGTGCCCCCATAGCACGAATCCCTGCAATACATGATTCAGTGTCAGATGAAATAAGTGGATTTTTTAATACAGATGTGCCATTGGCCAAACCAGATATAACCAATGCCCTGATGGTATGTGATTTTGATGCAGGTACAAGAATGTCCCCGCTCAAATATGATCTTTTAATTTTTATCTTCAAATCAACTATTTTTTTATTAGATATAAATGAAAGGTTAAAGTTAATTATTAATTATTAATTGTGAATTGTGAATTGTGAATTATTAATTGTGAATTATTAATTGTGAATGGTGAATGGTGAATGGTGTGCTGTTGAACATTCCGGATTCTACAACTAAATTCTGTATTCTCATTTAATGAAGCCGACAGTCAGCTTTGAGTTTTACGTTCCGTTTTGGTCTTTTTAAGAATTACGGTTCAAGAATCACTACAATGGACCAATTTTTGCATTAATAATTTTGTTTTAAAATTCATATGTTTTGACACAAAAGCATGCACAGGGTAAAGTTATCATTACGTCGGGCCGAAGTTTGATGGCCTTGGCAATTGCACAGTCTTTAGGCAAAAAAGGACTGGAAGTCATCGGTACGGAAAGTGTGAAAATGAGTATGCTAACCTTTTCCAAATATGTTCATACGCATGAAATATATACAGACCCTGTAACAAATCCGGAAAAATTTATTGCCGGCCTTTTAAAAATCATAAAAAAACACAAGCCTTCAAACAACACCCCTTATGTTTTAATGCCCTCGTTTACAGAAACATTAATCATATCCAAACATAAAGACAAACTGGAACCTTACATTAGTGTAGCATGTCCGGACTATGACCAAATTGATAAAGTATACCCTAAACATCATTTAACACAAACGGCAAAACAACTAAACATCAATATCCCCAATACATTTCAACCTGAAAGTGCAGAAGAATTAGAGAAAAGAGCACAATCATTGAATTATCCTGTTATGCTAAAGCCATACAATTTATCTGGCGGAAGAGGAATTGTCGAGGCCGGGCATAAAAATGAATTAGTAAAAGCGTATCATGAACATATTGAGCTATATCAAACATCTCCGTTGATTCAAGAAATGGTTGACGGAGAAGAATACTGCATGACAGCGCTATACCAGGATGGACAATTAAAAGCCTGCATGGCATACAAAAATGTGCAACGGTTCCCGACCCGTTCATCATCCAGCGTGGTAAGGGAAACCATAGACCCTGCTCCATTTATAGATGATACCAATGCATTATTTGGTGCAGCAAAATGGAACGGGATTGCTGAGATTGATTTCTTATGGGATGGGGTTGCAAGGCATAAGCCTCATTTAATTGAAGTAAACCCCCGCTTTTGGGCTGCATTATTTTTATCTGTCCATTCGGGCATTGATTTTCCATGGTTGAATTATCTTTTGTTTACTACCGGAAAAGTACCCGACCCCGGAGAAGCAATCATAGGAGATAAAACAAAAATTCCTTTTGTATGGATATTATCATCCATACAAGAGAGCATCCGCGTGGACAAAGACTTTAATGACATTAAAGAAGCTGGTATTGAAGCCATTCAAAAACTAAAAGAAGGCAGGGCAGGAGATGCATTCAATCATTTTGCAACCCAATTAAAAGAACACATGAACATAAAAGACAAGCTAAACATGATCGGCAAACAATTAAATGAAACAAAAAATGCAGAAAATGAATTATTCAGAAAAGACGATCCTTATTCAGGACTGGGAATTTTATATATTTTTGCTTATTTAACCAAACACCATCGATTACCACCCGAATTAGGACTTTAAGATTTACAGGAAGTAGGGTATATAGGAAAAATTTTTGCATTAAAAAATTAAAATACAAACACATGACACACAAAGGTCGCCCCCATATTGGCATCACGAAACCGGAAAGCAAAAGGATGAACATCCAGTTTATAGCGATGTGGCTCGCGGTATGGCTAGGTGGAGGCAGGCCCATTGTTTTATCTGCAGGGAAACCTGATCCTGCCGAAAAAATTCACGGGCTGATATTGGGAGGCGGCACTGATATATTTCCCGGCCTTTTTCATAAAGACCCCATAGAAAACTATCAGTATGACAGGCCACGGGATGAAATGGAAATCAAATGGTTGAAGATTGCCGAAGAAGACCAAATACCGGTTTTTGCTATTTGCCGGGGCGCTCAATTAATGAATGTTGTGAATGGAGGATCACTACATTTAAACATAGGTGAAGCATATGATAATGCTGTTTATCCCGAAACCATCTGGGGGTATATATTTTTTAGAAAAAAAATTCACATAGAAAAAAATTCACTCCTGTATAAAATCTTTAAAAAAAGTGAACTACCTGTTAATTCACTTCATAAACAGTCGATAGACAAGGTGGGACACAACCTAGTAGTTACTGCCCGCGAACTCAATGGCATTGTACAAGCCATAGAACGGCCGGGGCATCTGTTTTACATGGGGGTGCAATTTCATCCGGAACTATTGATTTATCAACGGGCTTTCCGTTCATTTTTCAACCGGTTCGTCCATGCTGCTTCGATGCATATTGATGCAAGGCGTTGATATTTAAACAGCGGAGACTTA
The DNA here is from genome assembly GCA_964413555.1 of uncultured Bacteroidales bacterium. Classification (GTDB taxonomy): domain Bacteria; phylum Bacteroidota; class Bacteroidia; order Bacteroidales; family JBBRXJ01; genus CAYMKE01. The sequence goes on from CAYPTK010000008.1 coordinate 20,688, forward strand.
GAGCTTTTATTATTACAGTTGGTTTTACTGCATATATAGTGGAAGCCATATCCCGAGTATTCTAAATTCTAAAATAAAAACTATTTCCACAAAAATTGCAGTAGTACCTTTTAATAAAAAGGCATTTCTTATTTGCACAATATTAAAATTATAACTATATTTATATAGACAGAAATCCCAAAATATTAAATACATGAACCAGCGTTTACAACTTAAAGGAGTATGCATTTTAACATACATCATTGCTTTATTCTTTTCCAAAAACATGTATGCACAGGATTATTCCTGGCAGCAATCCCATTCAACAATATCTGAAACAGGCAACCTTGAATGGTCGCCCGAATTATTTCAGTTGCAGACAGGTAGTGAAATCAGATACATTGATTATGTAAACGGTTCGGATGCCAATGACGGATTAACCACCACCACACCATGGAAACATCATCCCTGGGATTCAAGGGCAGAAGAAAATGCTGCAAACGATTCCGGCGTGATCACCTATGTTTTTAAACGCGGGGTGACATATCGTTGTTATGAAGCGCCAGGTTCATCAGGCCATAACCATCCTTACCTGGAACCCGATGAATCGGGCATGCCAGGGGACCCTATCCGCTTGACAAGCAGTCCGGATTGGGGCAATGGAGAAGCCATTATTGCAGGAGCTATAGAACTCCCTGCCAACTGGCAGAAAGCTACACCGGAAGAGGTGCCATCACGCATGGACACAACAGGTGTCTGGTACATTAATACATCTGAATGGTTCCCAAAACATCCTGACTGGCCCGGGAATAGCTCAATAAACGATGTAACACTCTATGAAGTTATTTCCGGAGAAACACATGACCTGCATATTGCACGTGACCCCAATTGGCAGGAACCAGGCGCTAATTTTGCCACAGATTATTGGCATCAATGGGACGGTTGGCAAAAAATGCCTGATTACGACACCAATTGCTCTCTTGTTCCGGATGGACAAGGTGGCTATGAAGAAACTACCCGTGCTTATGATAATCTATTGGAAGGCTATCCCTGCGATTATTTTGACGGGGGAACCATTTGGAGTCATTATGCAAGTTTTATGGGCACTCCGACCGGAAGAACAATTGAGCCGGGACATTACAACCCCGATTCAGGCGGACTGCAGCCCCCTCATTATCAATTCAGGGAAGGCACGAGATACATGATAGAAAACCTTCCTCAATACCTTGATACAGTAAATGAATATTATTATGTTAAAAAATGGAATGATACTACAGGTAGAATATTTTTACGATTATCCGGCAACAGGAATCCCAATGATGCACAAATTGAAATGTCTTCAAGCTACAACAGTATCAACATACAAAGTCAAAGCCATATACACATCTCAGGATTAACATTCACACGCAACGGATTTTCGGGGAATACCATTGAAGCAAACGGAACGTGTACCGACATTGCCGTCACCCATTGTACATTTGACCATATCGCTAACAATGGGATTAATTTTGTCTGTGATGGTAATGATGATATGATGGACAGCATATTGATTGCTAACAATGACTTTTATGAAGTCAAAAGCAGTGCCATCAAAATAAAAGGCCGTTCAAGGTCAAATACATCAAAGAGCTGGATTGCAGGCGGTGAATTGCATCATGTTGATTTATTGCGTAACCGTGTCAGAAATGTTGGATTCAGGCATAATGGCAATCAATATTCCAATGTGCCCGGCATCTACCTAGGGTTTCCGAATACTGCTGAAGTAGCAGGAAATATTATACATCGCTGTTTTGGATCAGGATTAGTGGTGTTTGGTGGTAAAGAAGGAAACCTTGATCATGCAGGATATAAAATTCCGCTTACCCGAATCATTGTCCATCATAATAAAATTGAACACGCGGCCCTGGGAGTGAATGATTACGGGGGACTGGCACTCTGGCAGGGCGGCCCCATCTACAGCTATTGTAATATATCAGGAAATGCAGTAGGGCACCTTCCTGGCGGCTTGTTCGGCAGTGGAACAACCAACCTTTCATATCCACTTTACCTCGATGGCGCATTTAAATTATATAATTTCAACAATATCCTTTGGGCGCGCGAACACGATCCGCTAGACATCTATTCCAGTACTAATTCCGCTTATTTCAATGTATTTGGTTTCATGAACCAATTTATAAACAATACGATTGTTGGAACAGGTTCCGGATTTGGTGGTACATCGGGCAACAGGAATGATTTACATGGGAACCTGATGGCGCAGGTCACTAAAAAATTTGTCAGCTCCAACCATGGAGGCAACCCTTCTTTAATTGGTGGCGGCGATGATGCTTCTTCAGGCTTAGATGGTGCCGGTTCTTTGGCTTATACAAACAATGTATTTCATGGCGATGCCATTGCAGGCACCTTACTTACAATTGACAGGGGAGCAGAAAAAGACATAGAATCTGATGCGATATCTATCATGTCACAACAAATGCAGGATTACCCCCTGCGCTGCGGCTTCCTGGGAATGGATGCCGGTGATGAATTACCCATCAGACAGGCATTGCCTAAAAAAGACAACCCCTCTTCGGGCGAAGCAGATTTCAGGCCTACTGAAGGATCACCAGCCATTGACAATGGCATCAATTATTTTATCCCCTGGTCATTATATGCTACGGTTGGCGAATGGCACTTCAACAGGAACCATCGAGACCCTGAACAAATTCTTGATTATCATTTTTATATGACAGAGGCCTATTTTCACCGAAGTCAATATTATAAATTACCGGCGTTTGAATTAACAGTAGACACTGCAAGCATTGAAGATTATGTGCTATCTCCTTCTGAAGATTGGACAAACGGAGCGCTATTGTTTACAGGAAACCGCTCTGCCGTGTGCTCTGATTCAAAAATATCTGATGATATAAGAATCACAATCAATGACTGGTGGGACGGTGACACCAGTGAATTGCCCCCTTCACCATGGACATATCCTGTACCGGACGGAGGATATGATGCAAATGGCGCACCGGTATTCGGAGATGGCCAGGTGATGACATATCCGGCTGAATACAGGAGAACATTGGATATGGATACATGCAATATGTTGATAGAAGCCGTTTTCCGAATTGACAGCTTAACCTCATCCCAAAGCATAATCGCTCAAAAACATGATGGAAATACAGGTTACAAATTAAGCATATCTTCAACAGGAACCCTGGCGTTTGGTATTTCTTCTTCCGGAACAGATTACACGGTAAATACAACGCGAAGTTGTCCCGAGGGACAGTGGCTTCATGTGATTGCCGAGGTTGATCGAAAAGCAAGACATATGAACATTTATTTCAACGGTAGCCTGGATAATGAAAACGATATATCATTACCAAACGAATCTTCTTTATCCAATAACGCAGATTTTATAGTTGGTAATAATCCTGGAAATACTGCTGCCTTTTTTGGTGCAATAGATTTTCTACGGATATGCCAGGGGACCCTGGAAGATGCCCAAACAACGATTGATGAATTGTATGAATGGCAGAGCAACGGCCCGGTAAAGTATGACTTTGCCGGAAATGCCCCCAAAGGAAGAAGAGACGTGGGAGCACTTGAATCAGGCAGTGAACAAGTGATATGGCCGGAAGTTTTACTTGCATGGGATTTTGAAGGTGAAGGCGACACAACACGTTCCGTGGCCGATTATTATCATAATGCCATTCTTCAGGACACGGTAAGTGGCATGATTAAGATGGGCGCCGGTGTAATTCCCGAAAGTTGGGCATGGCCCGATGGTTTTACGTTCAAAGACAATGACAAATTAACATTGGCAGAAGCCATAGCAGCAGAAGACTATATAGAATTCAGTATATGCCCCAAACAAGGTAAAATTATTGACCTGGACAACCTGGTGATGAACATGATGACACAACAAGCAAATAAAGAATATGCATTGTTCACAGATAAATCAGAATATATATCAGGCAACGAGATAGCAAGTGATACATTAGTAAAAGGTGAAACCAAAAACATTGATCTCAATGAATTTAAAAACATCACTGATACCTTGACATTCAGGATTTATTACTTTGGAGTAGACGGTGGGCTTGGTGGCGTTTATGGAAAAAATGGCTATGACCTGATCATTGAAGGGGAAGTGAAAAGCTTTTTTGAAATCACCATTGAAGATAGTGTACATCAATATGTCGTAAAACCTTACGGGACAGACCCTTCCGCGACAGAGACCTTAATTGGGGATGACGGCAAATCGCTGCACATATCAGGCAATGGCTACAAAAAAGTAGATTTGGAATATGAAGTAACTCCCTGTACAAAGATGGAATTTGATTATTCTTCTCTTGATCAGGGTTCAATACAAGGCTTTTTGTTTGATAATGACAACCTGATGCAGGATGGAGACAAATATTCTACAGTTCAGTTATACGGAACCGAAGATTGGGTTTTACGCGATGATCATTTTTATGATGGAAATGGAAATCAGGACTTTGCAATACCTTTAGGAAAATACTTCAGAGGCTCGTATAACGATCTGGTATTCATATCAAAAGATTATGAAATGCAATTGCAGGAACATACCATTTCTAATATCAGGATATATGAAGACACAACCGATTGTTATTATGCGATTGAAAGCCCTGAACATAAAAATAACATAACAGTATATCCAACAGTGGTAAACAATAGATTAAACATCCAATCGGATAAACCTATTGAAAAAATAAAGGTATACAATACCGGCACCGGAAATCCTATAATACAGAAACATGATGTAGACACAAAATATACATCATTATTATTGGGAAATGTATCCCCGGGCATTTATTTTGTTGCAGTGTGGACTCGTGATGGACATAGACATGTTGTGAAATTCATCAAAGTTGATTAAGTTGAGTGTGTATGGATGTGTAATTGGGCATGGTGGCCTATTCTGGCTCCTGATTTCTAAAAAATAAAAACTATTTCCACAATAATAGCAGTAGTACCTAAAAATTCTGGTCTTAACCCAAAATATGCATTAGAAAATCTATTACGAAGTTCTAATACATAATTTGGGTTTAATATACAAGGTTAAGTTTCCCTGGCATCATATTTGTTCCTTTTTATATGAACTTAATTTATTAACCTTTTAAAAGAATTGAATTATGGAAAAATTACAAATCAAAGGCAACTGGAACCAAATCAAAGGAAACCTAAAACAAAAGTATAGTCAACTAACAGATGATGACCTTACTTATGTAGAAGGCAAAGAAGATGAACTATTAGGCAAATTACAAGAAAAAACAGGAAAAAAGAAAGAAGAATTACAAGAAGAAATAAATAATTACAAATAATGAAATTATTTCTTTATTTACAAAAAAAAGTTAAATTATGAAAAAAACAATTATTACTTTCCTGGGATTATTGTTAATTACCCCTTTGTTTAAAGCATCAGGACATTGTGAAATTCCATGCGGAATTTATGATGATTCGGTACGGGTAGAATTGATTCGCGAACACGTGCGCACCATAGAAAAATCAATGAACAAAATCACAGAATTACAATCTAAAGAAGACATCAATTATAATCAATTGGTCCGGTGGATCAATAATAAGGAAGCGCATGCCACTAAGATCCAGGATATTGTAAGTCAATATTTCCTGCATCAACGAATTAAATATAAATCAAAAAATGAACCCGGACGCGATGTATACATTGATCAACTAACTGTTCTTCATCAATTGCTTATATATGCAATGAAAAGCAAACAAACCACTGACCTTGATTATATTAATAAAATGAGGGAAGCGTTGGATAAATTTGAATCTTTATATTTTCATGAACATTGATTGATGCAATTTGATTAAAATAGCTTAAACAAGCCTTTTTTACATCCTGATTATTATTAAATTACTTATTAACTGGACAGTATGTCCCATAATATACAATATATAACCTTATTCAGTATACTGAAATAAGGCTATATATTGTATATTCCTAAAATCTAAATAAAAAAACCAAAATTCAGAACTCCTGATCTGGTACTAAACTAAAATGTCGTGTTTTTAAACATTA
>CAYPTK010000009.1:0-8731 GCA_964413555.1 uncultured Bacteroidales bacterium
CTTAGGCGCCTTGCATCTGCACAAAGCTAATGGTATGAATGTTCCGGGTTAATGAAATTAAAATTGACAGACAAATGAATCCCTTAAACTTAAATTTCTAAACCTTTTTTAAAAAAAATCGTATAATATATTGAACTATAAAAATTATTTAGTAAATTTGTATTAATAATTAGCGTTAAAAAAATATTTGTCTATAGAAAAAACAATTACTCTTTTTTAAATTTTTAACTTATAATTATCTTCGCGGCAATTTATTGCACGATGGAATGATAATTGTACCCTTATTTAAGGGAAGATTTTATTAAGTCAAACCAAAAAAGAGGAGGTTGTTTTGAAAACAAAAGCATTAACAGATTATCAATTAATCAAACAATTTCTGTCAGGTAAGCAATCAAGCATTGAGGTGCTTATTAACAGGTATAAAGATAAAGTATATACTTATATTGTATTAATAGTAAAAGAAGAACAAGTTGCTGAAGATATATTTCAGGACACGTTTATTAAGGTGATCCGTTCACTCAAACAAGGGAAGTATAAAGAAAGCGGCAAATTCGTTTCATGGGTAATACGTATCGCGCATAATTTAATCATTGATTATTTCAGAAAAGAAAAACAAATGAACATGCTGTCAAATGATAGCTATGAATCGGATGTATTCAACACGACAAAATTTTCAGATAAAAATGTAGAAGATGAGTTGGTTGATAATCAGATCACTGAAGATGTGAAGTCATTGGTTGAGGAATTGCCTGAAGACCAGAAACAAGTCATATTATTACGTCATTATGGAGGATTGAGTTTTAAAGAAATTGCAGATCAGACCAATGTTAGTATCAACACTGCATTGGGGCGAATGAGATATGCATTAATCAATCTTAGAAAACTAATTAAGGAGAAAAATTTAAATTTAACCAAAATGTAACAATAATTTGTCTTGTTTCAGTGTTTATTTAGAAAATAAATAAGCCTATGAAACAAGACTCTACTCCTAATGAAAGTAATTTCTTCTATGATTGGAAAAAACAATGGTCTGATGATGAATTTATTTTTTTGTCTAATTTTTTAGACAAAAATGAACAAAAAGTGCAAAGCTTTGTAGTGAAAAATATCATCGGGTTTGCAAGCGCGTATTTTGTTTTTAGTTCCAATTCCATAGATGAAATCGAATTAAATCTTAATTGATTAAAAAAGCAGTCAAAATGACTGCTTTTTTTGTTTATGAACCATTTATGCTAAAAGCGCTGCAGGCCATTAAACCAGCAGTTTCCGTGCGCAAACGATAATTTCCGAGACGTAACGTCTGAAATCCATAATCTGCTGCCATGTTCATCTCATCCTCAGAAAAATCGCCTTCAGGCCCTATTAATATAGTAGATGTTGTTTTATTGACAGACAAATTTTTTAAATCAGCATGGGGCATGTTATGATATTGACAATGTGCAATGAAATTTTGAGTACTGTTATTTTGTCTGAAAAAATCTCCCAGGCCTGTTAATTCATTTAAATGAGGTTTATAGGCTTTTAATGATTGCTCCATGGCAGCAACGATAATTTTATCCATCCGTTCATATTTCAGTGTATCTCTTTCAGAATATTCGCAAATAAGGGGTGTTATTTCGTCAATTCCAATTTCTGTACTTTTTTCGAGGAACCATTCAAACCGGCGAATGTTTTTCGTGGGAGCTATTCCAATATGGAGATAATAATCACGTTGCTTAGATCGGGTTGTTTTATCTGTCACGTCTAAAACACAACTGTCTGTTTTTATTTCAACAATTCGGGTATTGAATATTGTTCCTTTTCCATTTGTTATATATATATTGTCGCCTTCGCGTTTTCTTAATACTTTAAATAAATACTTTGACTTTTCTTTATCAAAGGCAAATTGATTATCAATAGGATCATTATGGCTATAAAATAATTGCATTATATGTTATGTTAAAATAAAACTTATTATTTTAGCAAATTTATAAAATACAAAACAAAGTACAGTATGAAAAAAATTGGATTGATGTCAGATACACACGGGTTCATGGATTCTGATTTTTTACTATCATTAAGTAAATGTGATGAGATCTGGCATGCAGGCGATATTGGCGGAATGAATGTAGTGGATGATTTGGAGTCATTAAATATTCCAATTAAAGCAGTATATGGAAATATTGATGATTTTGAAACGCGATCTGTTTTTCCTATGCATAACAGGTTTCAATGCGAAGGAGTAGATGTATGGATGACCCATATCGGCGGGTACCCTGGTAATTATTCAATTGAAGTTAAAAATGAAATTCATAAAAATCCACCTAAACTATTCATATCCGGTCATTCACATATTTTAAAAATAATGTTCGACAAATCTTTAGACCTTCTCCATATAAATCCTGGTGCTGCTGGTAAGTCAGGAATACACCAGGTAAGAACGTTTGTTGAATTTATTATTGATAACGATGATATTCGGGATATCCAGATTATTGAAAAGAAAAGATAAACACTAATTATGAAGGGTGAAATCTGATACACACGCGTGTTTATAAACCCTATATACTTCAATAGAACTACAGTTAAAATTAAATTAAAAAACAAAAGAAACACCCATGACGAGTAGATATTTAAACATGCTCACGTGATTATTAAAGGGAAAGATTAGTATAAAGGATATAAAGGTATAGAGGATATAAGGGCCAACTCACCTTTATTCTTAAGCGACACTCCCTCTATACCTTTATCACCTTTATTCCTCTAAACTTCTTGTAGAATTTATAAAACAGGCAGCATTTTGCATTCATGATTAAAATTAAACGTATGAATAACAAACCTGTTTTAAAATATTTAAAATTTGATGTAATACAGAATAAAAATATTATATTAGCAAGCAATTTTAAAATACAGGTATTGCTTTTTTGAATTAAACTATTATCAACACTAAAAACCAATCGTTTTCAAAATGAGAAAAGGGTCACGTTTCAAGTATTATTTTATTATATTATTCATGATTGCATCTTGTTTACAGGGATGTAAAAACAAACCACTTAATGATGCCAAAGTATTGCGGTTAGCCCATGGCCTCGATATTTCACATCCTGTTCACAAAGGGATGGTATATATGGCGAAACGGGTGAAGGAATTATCAGGAGACAAACTCAATATAAAAATATACCCGAGTGAACAATTAGGTACAGAACGCCAATGCCTTGAAATGCTACAAATTGGGAGTCTTGATATTACAAAAGTTTCGGCTGCTGTTATGGAGGGTTTCGTGTCCGAGTACAGAGCATTGGGGATGCCCTATTTGTTTAGAAATGATGAACATAAAATACAGGTATTATCCAGCAAAATTGGGAAAGAGATTTTGCATTCCGGAACAGATTATTGGCTAAGAGGACTGTGTTTTTATGATGCCGGAAGCAGAAGTTTTTATACTGTTGACAAACCAATTCGTAAACCGTCAGATCTGGAAGGGATGAAAATAAGGGTCATGAAAAGCATAACATCCGTTAAATTAATTAATGCAATGGGAGGATCCCCAACACCTATAGCTTATGGTGAACTCTATACAGCACTTCAAAATGGTGTTGTTGACGGGGCAGAAAATAATACACCAACATTTTATTTATCACATCACTATGAAGTCTGTAGATATTATTCCCTTGATCAACATACAGTAATCCCGGATGTATTGTTAATCAGTATGCATACATGGAATAAACTTAGTGATATAGAAAAAGAATGGGTATCCAGGGCGGCTGAAGAATCATGGAAAAAACAAATCATTTATTGGGAAGAATCGGAAAAAAAATCATTGGAAGAAGTCAAAAAAGCAGGTGTAAAAGTAATTTATCCTGATAAGGAGCCATTTAGAGAAATTGTACAACCGGTTTATGATTATTTTCAAAAAAACAATCCTAAGGTATATGAGTTGGCTGAACGCATTCGTAATTTTAAAGTTGATTCCACGAGGATTGATAGTAATTAATTCATAAATAGGAAAACAGGAATAAACGTAACAGGTGGCTCGTGAAGTTTAAACATTTATAACTTATAAAAGAAAATCCAGCTGGATAAAAACATGTATAATAAAACAAGCATAGATTTGAAAAATAAAGCATAAGTGTATGAAAGCAAGAAGAATCATTGATCGTTTTATAGAGCTTTTGGTAATTGTTGTAATGACAGCACTTGTTATAGATGTTGTCTGGAATGTAGTATCAAGGTATCTATTAGAATCTCCAAGTTCTTTTTCTGTTGAATTAGCTAGCTTTTTGCTTATCTGGATCGGGTTATTTGGTTCTGCATATGCAACAGGTAAAAAAGAGCATATAGCCATTGAATTATTTCCTCAATGGGTTGAAAAAAAAGGAGAAGATAAAAAAAGAAAATTGGATCACCTGATCAACCTGTTGATCATTATGTTTTCTTTTTTTGTTTTAGTAATAGGAGGAATACGGTTGGTGTATATTGTTTTCCAAATGGGACAGGTATCTGCAACAATGCAGATACCAATGGGCATCGTGTATCTCTGCCTCCCGATAAGCGGCCTTTTAATTATATTTTATGCAGCGCATGAGATGATATATGGATTGCCTGAAGACATTAAAGAAAGTACAAGAAGGGATTAATTTTAAAATTATTTAGAATATGGAATTATTAGGAATCATTATATTAGTGACAAGTTTTTTTATCTTATTTGCTATTGGTGTACCCATTGCATATAGTATTGCTATTTCAGCCACATTGACTTTATTGGTCAATATTGATATATTATCTTCATTTACAACTATTGCTCAACGAATATCTACCGGGTTGGATAGTTTTGCCCTTCTTGCCATACCGTTTTTTATTTTGGCCGGCCAGCTAATGAATAAGGGAGGCATTGCCATAAGACTTATAGACTTTGCCAAAGTACTGGTTGGTAGGCTACCAGGAGGGCTTGCATTTGTCAATGTACTGGCAAATATGTTGTTTGGTGCCATTTCTGGTTCGGCTGCTGCATCTGCTTCTGCAATTGGCAGTTTTATGAATCCCACCATGGAAAAAGAAGGATATGACAGATCATACAATACAGCAGTTAACGTGACTTCTGCCACAACAGGGTTGAGTATACCACCGAGTAATGTGCTGATTGTTTATTCGCTTGCAGCTGGTGGTTTATCAATTGGTGCTTTATTTATTGCCGGATATATACCCGGAATCCTTACAGGACTGGGAATCATAGCTGTTGCTGCAACCATTGCATACCGAAGAAATTATCCACGTGCTGAAAAGGTAGGATTTGGAACAGGGGTCTTAAAGTTTTTGAGTGCACTTCCCAGCTTAGGAATGATCATTGTAGTAATCGGGGGCATCATTATAGGGATGTTTACAGCAACCGAAGCTGCCGCCATAGCAGTTGTATATGCATTTGGGCTTTCATTGATATATGGTGAAATAAAAATGAAAGACATGCCCCAGATATTGCTTAGATCTGTAACCGTATCCTGTATCGTGTTATTACTTGTAGGTGCTTCTATAGGACTCTCCTGGGTTATGTCGTTTCAAAATATACCCCAAAATGTATCTGAAGGATTGTTGAATTTAAGCAGTAATAAATTTGTAATATTGCTGGTTATTAATCTTTTATTACTTGTCGTGGGGATTTTCATGGATTTAACTCCTGCTGTTTTGGTATTTACCCCACTTTTTTTACCAGTCGTTACCAATATTGGTGTCGATCCTGTCCATTTTGGAATCATTATGGTGTTAAACCTGAGTGTAGGGTTATGTACTCCACCGGTTGGAACGGTCTTATTTGTCGGATGTAGTATTAGTAAAATCGGTATAACAAAAGTGATACGTTCTTTACTTCCAATGTGGGCAGCAATGATATTCGTGTTATTGTTAGTGACATATATTCCTGAATTATCACTCTGGCTCCCGAGAATATTAGGGTTTTAATATAACATGAATTGGTGTTGTTTTGAATGTCCGCAACATTTATCGTGTAAAGAAATCAGATGAATTAGTATCCGTCTATAAAGCTCGAATTCTTCGTTATGCTCGATGGAAAAACAATCCATTTACGCGAGTATACTCCTTATTTTTCCATCTTCGCGAGCCTCGTAACCTCCATTATAAAGCTTTTAATACATGCAGACATATTTTCAGGAGGTTTCCTGACCATAAAAAAAGAAACAGATGAACCGAGCCATGACAAATACGTTGACACGCGCTTGGGATGATTACTTCGGCTTCATTAAGTAATACATAGTCAATAGATTAAAAGATCATGGCGAGCTCCCCCGCCGTTAGCGGGGCAAGCTATCTGACCATTAAAAAAACAAAAAAAAGAACCAGATTAATTCGGATTTTACAGCCTGAACACTGACTTTATGGACAGGCACTAAATTAACGGGGAGGACCAAAAAATAACAAATTATAAATAATGCACGTTAAATTATTTGCTATTCCGCTATATACGTTTCATACAATCTAAAGTACTGATTTTATGAAAATTCATATGTGTTTAATTCTATTTATTTTTATAAATTAGCAAAATATTTATAAAAGTTTTCTAAGAAAGTGGTTTAATTCAAACCTTTTTTTACTTACAACGTATGAATTAACAATGAAGGTTAATTCTTGTAATAAAACAATGAAAAATATCAGTTTTATATGCATTGTATTGTTTTTTTTATTTACTGAAATAAGTTTCGGAATAAATAAAAAAACATCACGCGTTGCAATTGATTATCAATTGCAACGTGGTTTATGTTGCAGTAATTCAGTTAATTGTATTGATTACTTTGATCTTCTTTTTTCATTCATGAACAATTTGGAACAAGATGTTTTCCCAAAAATACAATGCTGTTCAGGTAAACGGGAGTTATCTGTTTACGATCCCTTGTATAAATACACGAACCGGATCAATTCCCAAAATATTTTTTTCAATAACTATTATTTGATCACGGGTATGTTTTCATGCTTTCATATACTTACCAATACCCTGTCTGCTGGAATTATTATTTTGGTTATCGTACTTGTCTTACTGAATATTTTTTTATTTATATACATATACAGGAAAAAGGGTTATAAACAGGATGAACATGTTCAGAAAAAGACTGAAGAACATTTATTTGCCAAAGAAAATCAATTAAAAACACTGGTTAATAATCTTCCTGATTTTATTTATATAAAAGACACTAAAAGTCGTTTTATTCTTGCCAATCAAAAGCTTGCTGAAGTTATGCTTGGGAAAAAGCATACTCCTGACGAGTTGGTTGGTAAAACTGATCATGATTGTTATGATAAAGAGCTTGCAGATCAATATCTTAAAGATGAACAGGAAATAATGAAAAGCGGCCAGCCATTAATCGGAAGAGAAGAGCAGGCAAGAGACGAAAACGGGAACAATATTATTGTTTCAAGCACGAAAGTACCTGTCAAGAATCAAAAAGGAAAAGTATTGGGTATTGTTGGAATTGGAAGAGACATTACAACCATTAAAAGAGCTGAAAATAAAATCAGGCAGCAGGCAGAAAATCTACAGGAAACAAATACCTTATTAGAAGAGCGCCAGGAAGAAATTCAGCAGCAAAAAGAAGAAATTATGGCGCAAAGAGATGAATTGGAAAATCTGAATAATACGAAGGACAAGTTTTTTTCAATTATAGGCCACGACCTGAAAAATCCTTTCAATGCAATCATTAATCTTGCCGATATTTTAAAAAATAGTATTCATGCAGGTACAAAAGAAGAAATGATCGAGATGATCGAATTGATCAGGATATCTGCCAAAAGTGCATTTGAACTACTCGAAAACCTGCTTCAATGGTCAAAATCGCAATCCGGGAATATTGAATTCACACCGGAAAAATTTGATATCAATACCCTCGTTCATAAAAATATAGAATTTTTTAAAGTGAACGCCGAGAAAAAAAGTATTACACTACATGCAAATATACCGGGAGAAATTAATGTATATGCAGATAAAAATATGATTAATACCGTGATTCGTAACATAATAAACAATGCCATAAAATTTACAAACCCCGGTGGTGAAATAAATATTTTAACAAGGCAAAATCAAAGCGAAGTTGAAGTACAAATAACTGATAACGGGATAGGCATGGACAAAGAAATAAAAGACAATCTTTTTCAATTAGGCAGTCAGCGATCAATGCAGGGGACTTCAGGAGAAATCGGGTCCGGTCTGGGATTGATCCTGTGCAGGGAATTCATTGCTAAAAATCATGGTGAAATTCTTATTGATAGTCAATCTGGAGAAGGAAGTACATTCACGATAAAATTAGATAAACCGAATAAGGATTAACTGTTCAAACATTTAAAAATGAACAACATTAAATACATTTCTATTCTTATTATTACCCAGTTATTTTTAATAACATCATTCGCGATAAAACCTGGAGAATTTGAAAACATTAGTATTGCAGGTGGATTATCAAATAAAACTGTATTAAGCATTGCCCAGGACACGTTTGGATTTATATGGGTTGGTACTGCCAAGGGATTAAATCGTTATGATGGAAACCAGTTTAAACATTTCACGCGTGATCCTGAAAATTCTGCATCTCTTCCCGGGAATACTATTAATGTTCTGTTTTCAGATCAGTCAGGTAGATTCTGGATTGGTACAAATAATGGTTTATGTAAGTTTATTCATGATAAAGAGCGATTCATGCGCGTACAACGACATCATCATAAAAAGAATACACTTAGCAACAATACAATACTCGAT
>CAYPTK010000009.1:8741-25213 GCA_964413555.1 uncultured Bacteroidales bacterium
CGATATATGTGAAGATACAAATAATTATCTGTGGATCGGGACAAATTACGGGTTAAACAAGTATAACCCGCGAACAAATCAATTCATTACATATTACCAGGAGGCAGGGAACGTGTTGAGTTTAAACAATGACAGGATACAGAGTATATTTAAAGATTCAGATGGCCGTATATGGATTGGAACTCCCAAAGGGCTTAATTTAATGAGGAATGAAGGTGGAAAAGTTTTTTTTGAACGAGTTACATTACCAGACGAAAACTACACCGGTGTATCTGTTTATGATATAGAAGAAGATAGTGCAGGAAATTTATGGATTGGAACCCATGGCCATGGGGTTTATTGTTTAAACCCGGGTACAAAACGAATTATAAACAACTATACCGTTCAAAGTACGTCAGGAAGATTGTCATCAAACAATGTTAACGATTTATTCATAGATGATTATCATCAATTATGGATTGCTACGCGAACAGGTGGATTGAATATTTTTAATGTTAACAATAAATCATTTACTACCATTCAATCTGATTTTAAACAAAAAGACAAGTTTAAAGGAGATGATTTGAATGTTATCTTTCAGTCTTCGGATAATACGATATGGATTGGTTCTACACAATACGGGATCAATAAATATATTGTCAGGCCTAGGAATACAGTCCATTATGTTCATCAGGATAAACAAAACAGCCCGGCTCATAATGATATTATGTCTTTCTGCGCTGCAGATGATGATAAAATATGGATAGGTATGAATAATGGATACCTCGATCTGTTCGATCCTGTACAACATACGTTTAAACATTTTCATTGGCCGGAGCTTGGGGCTATTCATTGTATTCAGAAGAATGGTCACAACGTGTGGATGGGAACATTTAACGGGTTGGTAAAATTGAATGTAAACAATTCAGAAATTAAAAGATATTTATTTGCAAATGATCATGCAATGCAAGACATGAGCAATAATATACTTTCATTGTGTTTTGACCGTTATGATCATTTTTGGATCGGTACAACCTTTGGTTTATATCTTTTTGACCATGAGAACCAAATCCTTACATCTTTTCATCCACCCAGGCTTACAAAATATGATAAAAAAGACTATGATGATATTATTTTTATTGATGAAGGACAACGGAATAATCTATGGCTTGCTTCGTCAAAATATATATATGAATTTGATTTAGATACCAGGGAATTTAAAAGGTATAGCCTGCAACCCGGAGATGGAGATGACTTTTTCCCATTGATAAATACATGCAAATTAGTTGGGGATACACTATGGGTTGGGACTAAAAAAGGGTTATTTGCCTTTGATATTAAGCATAAAATATCTCACCATTATCAATTGAAAGGTATTGGCCAGAAAATAAACATACAGAGTATTCTGAATGACGAAAATGGAAATTTATGGCTCGGGACTGATAATTGTATTATGAAATTTAATATTTCAAATAATCGGTTTATTACTTTCGATTCCTGGAATTACTTTGGAAACACGTTATTTAACAAAGATGCATGCTTAAAAATAAATGGCCACGAGCTTTATTTTGGAGGTAAACAAGGCTTCAACGTGTTTAACCCCGGGCAGTTATTAACCATCCCTGGTACATCTCCTTTATATCTTACAGGTTTTTATATATGCAACAGGCCGGTTAATATAGGAGATGACATGCCAGTTAAAAAACCTTTACATCTCTGTAATACAATAACATTACATAAATATGAATCAATCTTTACATGTGAATATTCTTTACTTGATTATCGTTCAGAAGAGGTTAATTTTGCATATAAGCTTGAAGATATGGATGAAGACTGGCATTATCCCGGGGAAAATAACCGGATCACGTTCTCTCATATTCCTGCCGGAACATATACACTCAGGGTTAAAGCCTCGGGGAATCATGGATTATGGAAAGAAGCAAAACCTGTAAAAATACGGGTGCTTCCACCTTTCTGGGAAACATTATGGTTTCAGATTATTATTATCATCATGATAATAGGAGGGGCTGTCTTGTTTTATTTCTCAAGGATACGATACATGCAGCGTTGGAATGAGAAATTGAAAGCACTGGTCAGGGAAAGGACAAAGCATCTGGATATGCAAAAAGAAGAACTTACAAAACAAAATGAAAAGCTAAAAAAACAGGAAGAAGAACTCGAAGCACAGAAGGATTCATTAAAAAAACTGAACACGACAAAAGATAAATTGTTTTCAATTATTGCACATGACCTGAAAAATCCTTTTTATGGGATATCTAACTTTGCTTCGCTTTTAGCCCGCAGGTTTGAAAAATATACTCACGATCAAAAAATTGAGATTATCAACCTCATGAAAAATGCATCGGACAATGCAAATGAACTGTTAGAAAATTTATTGCAATGGTCAAGGCTTAATACCAATAGAGTGAAGTTCCATCCGGAACAAATCAATCTAATGAGCATTGTTCAGTCAAATATCAAATTTTTTGATATTTTGGCAAAAAATAAAGAAATATCAATGGAAGCTTCTGGAAGTGATGTAATGGCATATGCAGATTATGATATGGTGAATACTATAGTCAGAAATCTTGTGAACAATGCAATAAAATTTTCTCATCCAAACGGTGATGTACAAATAAAAGTGGAAGAAGAACCGCGGCATGCCATTGTTAAAGTCATTGACAAGGGTATTGGTATGGATGAGCAGACACGTGATAAAATATTTAACTTAAATGCTCATGTTGCAAACACCGGAACTTCCGGCGAAGTTGGAACAGGCCTGGGGTTGATTCTCTGTAAAGAATTTACAGTACAAAATAACGGGGACATTCATGTTGAGTCTGAAATAGGAAAGGGCACCACGTTTATCCTTAAACTCCCCAAAACAGAATAGTTATTGTTCTATTTTTAGATATTTATGCCTGAATTGTCTGTAATATTGCCTTTTTGTAATGAAGAAGCTGTTTTATCATCAGCGATCAAAAGTATACTTGAACAAACGTATGAACATTTTGAATTGCTTTTAATCAATAATGGGAATAACCTGGTATGTGAAAAGATTGCTGATGATTGGCGGGGGAAAGACAAACGGGTTGTTATATGTAATGAACCACGAAGAGGGATCGTGTATGCATTAAATTCAGGTATAGCTTTATCAAAGGGAAAATTTATTGCACGTATGGATGCGGATGATATAGCAAAACCCTGTAGATTAAAAAAACAGGTTGATTATTTGAATGAAAACCCTAATATTGGAGTGGTTGCAGGGAATGTAGAATTTGTTTCTACACTCGGGCAATCCCAGGGAATGGAGCATTTTGTCAAATGGAATAATTCGTTAATTACACCTTCTCAAATCAGTTTGAATAGATTTATTGAAACACCAATAATTCATCCGTCAGTAATGTTCAGAACAGAACTTATAAAGAAATATGGTGGTTACGCGCATGGAGGTTTCCCCGAAGATTATGAGTTATGGCTGAGATGGCTGCATCATGGGGTAGGTTTTGCTAAAATACCTGATGTTTTAATTGAATGGCATGATCATTCCGAGAGGCTAACCAGGAATGACCCCCGTTACAGCAGGAAAGCCTTTTATGATATGAAGTCCGTGTACCTTGTTAAATTTCTTGCTAAATATAACCGGTTTCATCCTCATGTTGTCGTGTTCGGGGCTGGAAGAACTGCGAGAAGAAGAGCCAGGATTCTTGAAAAAATGAATATATCCATAGATTTTTTCGTGGATATTAAACCAGGTAGAAAGAAAAATATTAAATATATTGAAGAATTACCACCAGCAGGTAACCATTTTATTCTCTCTTATATTGCAAAACGAGGTACCAGGGAAGATGTGAGAGCATTTCTCACGAACCATAAATATAAAGAAGGAGAAAATTTCCTGGTAATAGGGTAAACGATTTATGCTGAAATTTTTTTGAACAAAATTTATTACATTGAATATCACGTGGAGAATGTAGTAATGCTCTTGATTTCAGTTATTTACTTGATTGTAGGATAATTTAAAACCCAAAGCTCATCTGATGAGCTTTATATTATGCTCTAAATAAATGCATCGTGTCAATAAAATGACATTTGCATTTTTAACTAATTTCTACTGTTTGCTCCGCTACATCTGTATTGCTCTCGTAAGCAGGACACCTTTTATTTCCCTGGCATGCACTCATGGCTGCCAATGCAATAATAAAAAGGGCTACAGCTATTTTTTTCATAATAATAAAATAAGGTTAATAAAAAATATGTTAACAAAATTAAAAATAACATTTTAAAAAACAATTAAAAATTATTAACAATTCTAATCTATTTATAGACTAACATTTTTCCCTTGACGAGGGAAGTAAACCATTAGATCATGGAAACATCCGTTATAACTGGTATGAAAATGTTTTTGAAAGACAGGGGCAATTGCTCATTTTCGATTTAATTGTTGTTAATAACGAAAATTGTTATTGAAATAACAGCATAAAAAAAGGGATATAAATCCCTTTTTAATTTGTTGAAATTAAATATATATTATTGCAGTTGGTATTTGTTATTCTAAGCGGAAGTGAAAGACTACATTAAAATAAACTCGTATGCTATGTAAAACATATATACTTAGTTAACGTTAATTTTATGATATAACATTAACTATTAAGAAGATTTGTCATCTTTTTGTACTTCTACTTCTTTTTCAGCGTCAGCGTAAGCCGGGCAAACAATGTATCTATTGCATGAACTTAAAAGAAATGCAATAAATAACAAACCTGCAATTATTTTCACTACTTTTTTCATCATCCTGGATTTTTAATTTAAAACAAAAATTTTAATCTTTTATTTTATTTTACGCAAAACAATTTTATTGGTTGTATTATATTTTTAAAAAATAATATCGCGAATACATGAAATTGATAAATCGCTTTATGTCAATGGTTTAAAAAGGCACTTTAGGGTGGTGATATGTATCACCCTGAAAATATATTCAATATGTTTAAATAAAATATGTATAAAATTAATACTTTATTCTTAAAAAAAAAAATGAATATTCATTTTTTTAAAACGATTTAAGATTCTTGAACGGATTTAAGTTTTAAGTAGTGCCTGTCCATAAAGTCAAGTGTTTGGATCATAATGTACGATTTTAATGCTCAATGAGCTTTCAGCATAAAACACGGTGCAACGATCTGTTGGCGACAGAACCAATCAATCTAATTTGCCCTTGAATGAGCAAAAGCAATTATAACTATAAGAGCAATCACAGATCATGTATAACGTGTTTAGCTGACTTTGCATTAGAAACACCTTTGTCAGCTATCTGTATAAATGAAAAAAGCCTTGCTCTTCTTCGATTATAGTATTATTTTCTTTAACCTGTACAATATAATAGTAAATATCTTCATTTATTTCCATTCCGGAAGCAGTTTTTCCATCCCAGATAATAATAGGGGCCGTGTCTTTATAAATTAAATTTCCCCATCTGTTATATATCCAAATGGATATAATTGAATTTTCTTCAGCTCTTATCGTGAAAAGATCATTTATACCATCATTATTGGGGGTGAAAACATTCGGAATTTCCAATGAATCACTCACGAAAATGATTTGATTCAACGTGTCAGAACATTGAAGTAACGTGTCGTTGATGATTAACCTGGTTTTATACAAACCTGTTTCAGTATATTGATGTATAACAGAAGGCATTGTACTGGTATCTTTTTGTTGATCATCAAATGACCAGTAAAACAACAAAGCATCAGAAGTATCTACCGGAAATATTTCACCATGCAAATGCAGATGATAAGAAGGTTCCGTTTCAATTTTTTCATAACTATATCCTTTGTCAGGAGTACTATACAAGTGAATATAACCCGGGTGTATTATAGTATCAGTATTGTCGGTTATTAGAGTTACTGTATATTTTCCGGGTTGATTATATCGGGCAGAAGGATTTTGAAGTGTAGAAGTACTTCCATTACCAAAATCCCAAAAAAACGAAGAAGGTGTTATGCCTGCATCAATATATTTAAATGAAACCAATAATGAATCAAACCCACATTGATTACTCGTTGAGTCAATTGTAAAGTCTTGTGTTTTTGAGATTTGAGAACTAAAAAAAATAGCGAATAAAAATAATAATATGATTGTTCGTTTATGCATAATGAATTATATTTGGCTAAAGATAGTAAAAATCAAAGTTTATGAGTGATTTTTTGAACGATTTCAAAATTACTAAAAAATTCTTTTGCTATTACCCTGATAATTGTATAAATAGGAATTGCAAGCAACATTCCAATAATACCTGCCATGCTGCCCGCGATTAAGATCACCAGGAATATTTCAAGCGGGTGGGCGTGTACACTACTGGAATAAATAAATGGTTGAAACACGAGATTATCAATTACCTGTACACAAATAAAAACTATTAGCATGTATCCAATGAACGGAAATAGATCTGGTTCTTGATTAAATTGTGTAGCCATACCAAGGAGAATTCCTACAGTCGTTCCAATGATAGGCCCTAAATAGGGGATGACATTGAAAATGCCAGCAAGCAATCCAATCACCAGCCCGTTTTTAAAATCGACTCCAATAATTGTCATACCCAGGGTGATCAATAAGATAATGCCACTGATCTGCAAAACGATGCCTATAAAATATCGGGTTAGCAGTTTTTTCGTGGAGAATAAAACGTGCATAATTTTTTCTTTATATCGTTCAGGAATAAAAAGCATAATTCCTTCTATAAATAGCTTTTCGTCTTTTAAAAAAAAGAATGTAATGAATGAAATGGCAATGAAAGCAATTGCAATGTTACCTACAATACTGGCAATGCTTCCTAAAAAAAATGTTATAGATGTTGTATTAAGTAATGAACTGGCTTTGTTTGAAATAAATGATTCAAAAGATATTTTCTTGTTTGCAATATGAATTTGATTAATGAATTCCTGCACTTCTTTTATCGGTTGTTCAAATTGTGCCACTAATGATGATACATCTATTTTAGATAATTCATTGGCCTGGTGAGCTGCCAGGGGTATAAATGTGCGAAAAAACATGAAAAACAAAGCCCAAATCATGATGATTGTTATAAAACTTCTTATTGATTTGGGTATTTGGTAAGTTCGGATTTTGATTTTGCCCAGGTAATTAACCAATGGATGCCCAATTAACGAAAATACATATGATATTAAAATATAAATAACAATATTGCTGAAAAACCATATTATTAAACCCAAAATGAATAAAGGAAGAATAATAAAAATGTATTTTCCTGATTTTGTCATTGCTTTAAAAACTTTTTTTAATAAAAAAAGAATAATTGCATGCTCCTTTTAAAGGAGAACAAGAGGTAAAAATAATGGAAAGTAATAGAAAATCAAAATAAAGATTTTCAGGTTTTTTAAAATTAATTTTTACCAGGGTTTATTTGTGAAATTTTTTTATTTATTTTTGAAAAAATACTTTTTATTTAAAAATGAGCAGATGAAGAAAAATAAATGGCTATTACTTATATTATTGTTAGCAATTGTTGTGATTTTGTTTTTTCTTATAAAGCCAAAAATTGCAGAACAATTCCATCAGAAAGGAGTATCTCTTACAGACAGCACTGCTTATGAGCAAGCACTTGAATCATATACAAAAGCACTTCGATGGAAGAAATCTCCTGAAATATATGCACGGAGAGCTGCTTTGTACATAAAAATGGGAAACTATAAAAAAGCCATCAGGGATTGTGAAATGGCAATTAAAATGGATAGTAATTATGCCGAGAGTTGGTATTATAAAGGGGTGGCATATTTTAATTTAAATGACTGTTTGCAAGCAACCAATGATATTAATAGAGCTCTTGAGCTGGGCTATAAATCTGCCGGCGCTTTTTTATATCGAGGATTATGTAAAAAAGAAAGTGGTGAGTTTAACGAGGCCCTTAAATCGTTTAATTCTGCTATTCGTTTAGACAGTAGTCTTGCTGATGCATATTATAACAGGGCAATTATAAAATCTTCATTAAACGATTACCAGTCGGCAATATTGGATTTGGATAAAGCAATGCAACATGGAGCCGACAGCATAAAAATATTGTACAAGAGAAGTGCAATTAAAGATTCTGTAGATAACATCAAAGGCGCTATTCAGGATTATACACTGTTAATTAATTTGGGAGAAGATAATGACTCGGTGTATTATAAAAGAGGCTACATGTATTATTCAATCAACCAATTCGATGCATCCATCGAGGATTTTAAGGAAGTCATCCGGATTGACCCGGCTAAAGAAAATGCTTATTATTACAGGGGATACGCGCTGGGTAAAAAAGGTATGTATAAAGCCTCCCTGGATGATTTTAATAAAGTACTGGAATTAAATCCTGAAAGAGATAAAGCAATATATAACCGTGCTTTGGCATTATTACACATGAAAAATTACAACAGTGCTATAGAAGATCTTCAAAAGTTAAAAAAACGAACACCTGATGATCCCAATATATATAATTTACAAGGAATTGCAAAAAGTGCCCTGATGAACTTTAGTGCTTCTATTGAATATTTCGATAAAGCAATAAAATTAAAACCCGATTTTGCTGAAGCATATTTTCATCGCGGTATTTCTAAAGGAATGTTAAAACAGCACAAACAAGCTATTGAAGATTATAATCAGGCATTGAAAATAAATAATAACAAACCCGAAGTATATTATAACAGGGGCATTTCTAAAATTAATATGAACCAATTCAACGACGGGTGCAAAGATTTTAGAAAATCGTACCAAATGGGATTTACACGAGCAGAATCAATGCTCAAAATGTATTGTAAATAACTTATTATAAATTTATTTTGATGCAACAAACAAAAAATAACCATATTGCAAATCATCCACTTTTTTTTATAATATGCATGCTCGTATCCGGGATGTTAGTATTCCCGGTTAAAGCGCAACCGGATGAATTGATCCAAAAAAAGGCAGATTCATTATTTTCAGCCTATATAGATTCCCGGGGCCCCGGATTTAGTATGATGGTCATTAAGTCTGATGAACCGGTATTTACATACAATACAGGGTTGGCCAATGTTCAAAAAAAGATAGATATAACATCCAATACGAATTTTAATTTGGGTAGTTTATCTGCTCAGTTTACTGCAATGGCAATAATGATCTTAAGACAACAGGAGAAATTAAATTATGGAGATAACATTACCGATGTCATCCCTGGTTTTCCTGAATACGGGAAAAATATATCCATTAAAAATTTATTACACCATACCTCTGGTATTATAAACGTGAACCCTCGAAAATTACAAGATGAAAATGGGAATATTTCCAATAAAAATCTTATTGATTTTTTAAAAAACACCGACTCAACAAAATTCAAAAGTGGAAAAAGACTTGATATTAACTGGGTGAATTACGCTTTACTCGGGACAATCATTATGGAGGTTTCCGGTAAATGTTATGCTGATTTTTTAGATAAAGAAATATTCACACCCCTGAAAATGGATAACGCGGCTGTTTATCCTGGAGAAAAACAAGGGTTTTTTAAGCGGCTGTTTGGTAGGAGTAAATGCCGGATTAAGCATATGGCAACTGGATACATACCTCAAAATGGAAGGTATAATGCTGTAGAAATACCAAAGGATTACGATTTAATGGGCGATTTTGGTGTCTATTGCTCTTTAAATGACCTATACAAGTGGATGCAAGCATGGAATTCAGATAATCTTTTACCTCGTAATTCCATTAAACCAGCGTTTAAAATTAATTTCTTCAGAAATGTTATTAAGTTTTTTGGCTTTGGATGGAATATTGACTGGTACAAAGGCCGTAAATATTACCATAAAGCAGGCACGGGGTTTGGAAATACCCATTTTATTTGTAATCTTCCACAACATGATATCTCGGTGATTATCTTATCCAATCAATCCAGCGTATTTGGTATTAAAGAAAAAGCACTTGCAGTGGCTGAAATGTTCATGGACAAAGAATAAAATTTATTTCGTGAATGAAGCAGCACTCCTTGTGTTGTTCGGGTTTCTATATTATAACTAATTTAATTCCTCCTTTAATCCATCTCCCCGGCATGGGTACCGATCCGATTTCCCTGTAACCCGTGTCAAAAATATTGGATATATCAAAATATATTGTATGGTTTTGTTTGTTCCATGATAACCTGGCATTCAGCAGTGAATACGGTTCATAAGGGGTTTCTGAAAAGGTGTTACGTATACTATTGTAATCTGAATATGAGCCGGCCCGGTCATAATACCCATACTGCCATACAGCATGTATATTCCTGAAAATTCCATGTTTAAGTGTTATAGTCAGTTTATGTTTCAGGTGATCTAAAACATACCTGGAAATGATATTTCCCGGGTGCTTATCTCTTACTCCAAAAGAATACCCGGTACGGATGAAGTGCACCGGAAATTCTTTGTTGAATAGGCCTTGTAGATTTAACGTGTTATTTATTTCAACCCCCCGCGTTGTAATTTTTGTATGGTTCATGGTTCGCCATAGCCACGTGGTATCGTTATTTATTACGTGATAACGAGGGTTTTCCGGGTTTTTTACCCAATCAATTAAATTGTATCCCTGCCTTTCAAATCCCGTGATCGTGAAACTCCACGAAACGGTTTTATACCTGAGGCCCAATTCAACATGACGTGCTTCTTCCTTTTTTAAATCAATATTTCCAACATTGGTTGGCCCATTGTAATATAGATCCGTAAAGGTTGGGAGGCGATAAGATCTCCTGTAAGCACCATGGCATTGAACGCGATTTGAAATAGGATACATGGCATGATAAAAATCATAAAAATCCATTCTATAGCCACTCGTCATATTGGATAAAAGGCCAACCCCAATATTGAGTTTTCCTATATTTAGTTCTTGAGATAATGATATGTTGAATATGTTACGTGAAGAATAATGATTAAATATCGCGTTCGATTCGAAAGGAACGTTGATCTTACAGGAAATTTTTTCTCCCAGCACGTTACTGTATATGTTTTGTTTTTTTACTTCAACCCCTAAAAAACTTCTTCCGGGAGTTGAATGATATGTTACAAACAGATTGCTTCCATACACGTTCGTGAGGTGATGATTATGTCCCTGGTACCATTCAGGTGCGTCGTTTCGAAACAGTTCAAACCGGTCCTGGTGGCGGTTCCAATAAAAATGTGATGTAACATTTAGTTTTTTTCCTGTACTATACTTAAGGTGCGTGAAGGTGGAACGCGTATGTTCAAATTGTTCGGGGAATTTGGCACTATAAAATCCATTGGCTCCAAATTGTTTTGTATTATGCCCTGTCTGAATACTGAATTGACCTAATGCCGTGTGTAATGTTCCAGAATAGAAAATATTGAGGGTATTAAAATCTGTATTTTTCCTGTACCCTTTACAGGTATTGTATGATGTTGATAGATAATGTGAATGGTATTTAAATGAATACGAACCGGATATGCCACTGTTAATAAGTGCATGTTGTCCACCGGTTACATGAAAACGAAGCTGGTTTTGCTCAGCAGGATCACGCGTTACAATATTGACCCCTCCGCTAAAAATTGTCGGGAACAAAATATAGTTCATTGGGCTTTGAATCATCTCTACGCGTTTTATGTCATGAAAACTAACGGGGATGTTTAAACTATGATGCCCGGTTTGTGGGTTATTCATTTTCATGCCATTTAATAAAACAGATGACTGGTCGAATGTTCCACCCCTGATACTTAAATCACCTTGTATTCCTTGTATTCCACGTTTTCTTACTTCCACCGAATTCACGTGTTCAAGGATGTTGTGGATATCTGAATGAGGCAAAATGTCAATTTCAGTTGATGTAATGGTGTTGATCCTGCTTATTTTTTCGCCAAGTAATCCTGTTGGTTGCCTTCCTTTTACAATAATTTCATTTAAAAAAACGGAATCGTTATAGGGGGAATGAAGTGATGTATCTTTACCGGGAGATTGGGTTGGACGGGAAGCAGGATGAAGAAGAAGTTTGTTATTTGAATGATCATGCGTGATATTGTGATTGATTGAATTTAAGGCCAAGTGCTTAAGGACACCCTGGCCATGTTCAGAAACGGATTCGGGAGTCAACGGGATAATGGTCTGCAATAAGGTATCGGGAAATGCATACTGATCCGTTAACGTTTCATTGTCATCTGCCGGTTCGGATGTTTTTTGAAGCGTGTTAAATTGAGCTTTTACTTCCGCGGAACAAACCAACACGATAATACTATATGCAAAAGAAAGACGGCATATTTTAATGATTTTACGCAAACTATTGAACACGGCATAATTCTTCCTGCTCCATTGCTTGAAGTGAAGAACAGTTTGCCTGAATTTATTTCCCGGAATTCTATTCATTTTTGATTCTTGTTTTTTACATGAATACCGAGCGATGACAAAATCTTTGACATACACCCGGTATACATTCAAAATTATCCCCTGATTGCTTTGATTCCCGGTAATTCTTTACCTTCTACATATTCAAGCATTGCACCGCCACCTGTAGATACATAGCTAACCCTGTCAGCCAGGTTAAACTGGTTTACAGCAGCAACTGAATCACCTCCGCCAACAAGGCTGAATGCTCCTTTATCAGTGGCAGACGCGATGGCTTTAGCTATTTCAACAGTTCCTTTTTTAAATTTTTCCATTTCAAAAACACCCATTGGGCCGTTCCATAAGATGGTTTTAGAATTGGCAATGACTTCCGAATAATCTTTTACTGCCTGGTCTGCTATATCTAAACCCATCCAGCCTTCTTTGACTGCATCAGTATTGGTTACTTCCGTGTTGGCATCATTGCTAAAATCATCTGCAATCACGTTATCAACAGGTAAGTAAATTTTTACATTCTTTTCTTTTGCTTTTTCTAATAGCCCTTTTGCCGTGTCAAGCATTTCATTCTCTACTTTGGAATTACCTATTTGTCCACCCTGTGCTTTTACAAATGTATAGGTCATTCCTCCGCCAATTAAAATATTGTCTACCTTATCTATCAAGTTTTCGATTACTTGTATTTTATCAGAAACTTTAGCTCCTCCCATGATGGCAGTGAACGGACGTTCAGGTTTTAATAACACTTTATCCAGACTTATTAATTCGCTGTCTATAATGAATCCGAACATTTTATTGTCAGCATCAAAAAAATCAGCAACGATGGTTGTTGAAGCATGCGCCCTGTGAGCAGTGCCAAATGCATCATTGACATAAACGTCTGCCATATCTGCTAATTGTTGGGCAAATTGTTTGTCTCCTTTTTTCTCTTCATTATGAAAGCGAAGATTTTCCAATAATAATACCTCACCACTTTGTAATCCGGATGCTTTTTCTGTAGCTGGTGCACCAACGCAGTCTTCTGCAAATTTAACATCCTTATTTAATAATTTTGATAAATGAGAAACAGCATGCTTAAGTGAATACTTTTCTTCATATGCACCCTTTGGGCGTCCCAGGTGAGACATCAGGATCGCGCATCCACCGTCATCCACGATTTTATTAATAGTAGGCAACGCTTTCCTCATACGGGTATCATCAGTAATCTCGAATTGATCATTCATAGGAACATTAAAATCCACCCTCACGATGGCCTTTTTACCTGAAAAATTATAATTTTTAATCGTTTGCATATGCCTTAATTTTTTATATGATTAATGAATAGCGCAAAGATATAAAAGTATTTCTTTTTATCTTGATATTTATGTTAAATCAATTTTTTGTTAAGTAAATATAATGCATTTGACCACGCGTGATGTTTTTTTAAAAAACTAATATTTATGCGGTAAAAGAAAAATATTTTTTAAAACATTAAGATGTTTTATTTAAAAAATGCATGACAATAAATTGTAACTCTTTTCAAAATCTTACGTATATATAATTTAGATCATCATATAAATTTATAATGAACAACAAAGGAATAAATAGTTTTTTAAAGAACCTGTCAATAAAGAAGAAGGTTGTACTATTGATTGAATCAACGTTAATATTAATCATATTGATAAGTATGTTGATCATTATTCCTTTAATACGTAACCTGTTAGAGGAACAGATGAAAGCCAAAACAGTGCTGGCTGCAAAATTGTTAGGTGAATATGCAGTAACCCCTCTTATGTATAAAGATAAAGAAGGAGCAAAAAGATTGTTATTAAAATTAAATTCTGTTCAGAACATTAAAAACGCCAGGTTGTATGATAAACAAAATGATCTTTTTGCTGTATACAACAGGAATAATAAAACGTTTACAATCCCGGGCAAAGAACATTCCAATCGACAGGTGATCAATGGGTATTTGCATGTTTATGAAAATATTATTTTTGAAAATGAACCGTTTGGGAGTATTTATGTAAGGGCCTCGGACGAGGAAATTGATAAAACGATGAACACGCTTTATTTGCCGATATTATTTATCACGTTGGGGTTGTTAATTGTCGCTTATTTTGTTGCATACCAGGAACAAAAATTAATTTCAAGGCCAATATTACGATTGGCGAATGCCATTCAAAAAATTACAGAAAGTGAAGATTATTCAATCAGGGTAAATAAAGAACAAGAAGATGAAATCGGTGATTTAATTGGTGGTTTTAATATCATGTTAAGCCGGATAGAGTATTATATAAATGCATTAAAGCATAATAACCAAGAACTAGAAGAATTTAATTATGTTGCAAGCCATGACCTGAAAGAACCATTGAGAACATTGATCAGTTATTGTAATTTATTGGAAGAGGATTTGCAGGGAGAATTGCCGGAGGATGCTAAAGAAGACATTGAATTTATTAAAAATGCATCGGAAAGGATGAATCACCTGATACAAGATCTCCTGGAATTGTCGAGAGCAGGGAGAGAGGAATTAAATTTTAAAAAAGTCGATCTTAACAGGGTCGTTGAATCTGTAACCTCTGATCTTAAAGCAAGGATAACTGAAAAGCATGGAACAATAAATTATAATGGCCTCCCGGCAGTAAAAGCGGACACGACTCAACTAACCAGGGTAATTGAGAATCTGGTGGCCAATGCACTTAAATTTCACGGAAATGAAAAACCTGTTGTCAATATTGATGCACGGGAAATAACAGCATTGGATCAAAATGGCAAACAAATAAAACAATGGGAAATATGCATTTCAGATAACGGGATTGGAATTAAACCGGATTATCTCCATAAAATATTTGCACCATTTAAAAGACTACATAATGTAAAAAAATATGAAGGAACCGGCATTGGACTTTCAATTTGTAAAAAAATTATAGAACGAAGCGGTGGAAAGATTTGGGCAGAATCTGAAACCGGCAAAGGAACTAAATTTTATTTCACATTGAATCAAGCTTAAAATTATAATATTATGGATAACTTATATTTACATAAAACCGCTGTCATCCTCTATGCCGAGGATAATCCTGCTGACCAACGTCTCACGTTAAAAGCGTTTAGTAAAAGCAAGGTCAAAACCGACCTTCGGATCGTGGACGATGGACAAGAAGCATTAGATTACTTAGAACATAAAGGAGAATATGCAGATCAGGGCAAATCCCCTTTACCTGACCTTGTTTTATTAGATATCAATATGCCCCGGGTAGACGGGAAAGAAGTTTTAAAGTACATCCGGGAAAGTGACCGGTTAAATACCTTGCCTGTCATTATGCTCACAACTTCAGATTATGAAAAAGACATTCTTGAATCGTATAAGCTGGGAGTCAATGCATACGTGAGCAAGCCCATCAAAGTAGAAGATTTTTTCACGGCAATTCTGAGGTTAGAGAACTTTTGGATGAATATTACCACGAAATTGCCATCCCCGTATCTAGCTAAAACGAGGGAATGAAAATTTAATCATTGTCAATTGAAAAATTAACCAAAAAATATAAAGCCATGTTGTTTACAAAAGGAATAAATATATTATTGGTCGAGGACAATCCGGCAGATCAAAATTTAACATTAAGAGCTTTTAGAAAGGCCCGGTTTGCTGCTAATATTAACATTGCTTCAGATGGAAATGAAGCGTTGGATTACCTGTATAAAAGCAGATACAGCAATCATAAGGAATACGTGTTCCCTGACTTGATTTTGCTTGACGTGAATATGCCCGGGATGAATGGAATCGAATTTTTAAAGAAAATTAAAAAAATTGAAGATTTTGCTAAAATTCCGGTGATCATTCTCACGGTATCTGAACATGAGCGGGATATTTTAGAAACGTATGAACTCGGAGTAAGTGCATACATCAGGAAACCTGTGCAGGCAGATAATTTTATTAATGTAATATCCAGCCTGCAAAATTTTGTTCTTGAATTAAAAGTGAGAAATATTAATTCAGAGCCTTTTATTAATTAATCCTGCCTGTCCAAGATGTCCAATAACAGACTTAAGCCCCGCCTTAAACCCAAATTATGTATTAGAACTTCGTAATGAGTATTAAAACTACGATAAAACAAGGATTAATGCAATGCCTTGTTTTGAAGTAGTTTTAACGTGTAATAGATTTTCTAATG
>CAYPTK010000010.1:0-8500 GCA_964413555.1 uncultured Bacteroidales bacterium
CGGAACAGTCGTCTTAATCGCTATCCTGGTTTTTATTGCTTCATTTGCTATATCCATTGGGCCGGTAATGTGGGTTATATTATCCGAGATATTCCCGAATCATTTGCGGGGGTTTGCTATATCAATTGCCGGACTATTCAACGGATCAATCAGTTTCCTGGTTACTTTCCTGTTCCCCTGGCTGCTCGATACCATTGGAGAAGGCAATACCTTTTACATTTTCACAGTATTCATGGTAGGAACCTATTTCTTTGTCAAGAAATTCATTCCTGAAACAAAAGGTAAATCTCTTGAAGAAATTGAGAAAGCTTTTGGTACAAATTAATTTTTAAAAAATAAACACGTGCGCCAATATCTTTGATTGGCTTGAATTTTGTTAATAAAATCAGAATCCCTTGATTTTTTCTGCCGGAGGGTTTATTATTTCGGAATATTGAAATAGCAAACCCTCCGGTTTTTATAAATCATTCGAAACATATTTTTCAAATATCAGGATGAATTATAGAAAAACCCTTAAATACTTATATAAATCCCTGCCGATGTTTCAACGGTCGGGTAAGACAGCTTACAAATGCGATCTGGACAATGCCCACCTGATTGATTATCATTTTAATTATCCACACCGATACTATGACACCATACATGTTGCAGGAACAAATGGCAAAGGTTCGGTTGCACATATGACAGCATCAATATTAATGGCCGCGGGTTACAAAACAGGTTTATTTACCTCGCCTCATCTTGTGGATTTCAGGGAACGAATTAAAGTAAACGGGAGAAAGATCTCCAAACAATACGTGAATACCTTCACCAGGAAAGCAAACAAGCATATTGAAAATATTAAACCTTCATTTTTTGAATTGACTACATTCATGGCCTTGAATTATTTTAAAGATAAAAATGTAGATATAGCAGTTATTGAAACAGGACTTGGTGGAAGATTGGATACAACCAATGTTTTATCTCCTATCCTTTCTGTTATCACTAACATCGGCATGGACCACACCGATATTCTCGGGGATTCCTTACAAAAAATAGCTGCTGAAAAAGCTGGTATTATAAAGCATCGAATTCCCCTGGTAATAGGAGAAACACAAGAATCGACAAAAGATATTTTTATTAAGGGGGCCAAAAATAAATCCGCTCCAATATATTTTGCAGACCAGGAATATAAGGTAAAAGAGGCCTTTTACAAAAATTTCAGGTCCCAGGTGATCTCTCTTCAAAACCATGAGCCTGGTATCTTTGAAACAGATTTGTTTGGCAAATACCAGGAAAAAAATCTGATTACAACGATTAAGGCAATAGACTGTTTAAAACAATCAGGTTATCAAATTAACAGTGATGAAATAAAAAAAGGGTTAAAAAATGTTATTAAAAACACCAGCCTGAGAGGACGTATGGAAATAGTCAGGAAAAAACCTCTCACGATTTGTGATATCGCCCATAATCCTGAAGGAATAAACGAATTAATGAATAATATCCGGTTTATAAAATATAAAGAACTTCATATCATTATTGGATCTACAACAGGTAAACAGGTTGACGAGATATTCTCATTAATGCCAGGGAATGCTCACTATTATTTTACAAAATCTTCTGTCTCCAGGTCTATGGATATTGATCAAATCACATCAGCTGCAAAAAAACAGGGGCTAAACGGGAGTCAATACCAGAATGTAAAAAAAGCATACAATGACGCGTTGTCACATGCAGGCCCGGACGATCTAATCCTTATTTGCGGGAGTACATTTATAGTAGCTGACTTTTTATCAGATTAACCGCTTGATAATAAAATGCGAACACGAATAGGCAAAAGAACATTAGGCGCTGTATATAACAGCAAAACCTATGCATGTGATTTTACTGTATGGGCTCCTTTGGTCAAGCAACTGGAACTGAAAATCATCCATCCTTTTGAACAACGTTATACTCTTGAAAAAAATGAAAAAGGGTATTGGCATAAACAATTAGATAACATTAAACCAGGTACAAAGTATCTCTATATTATTAACCAGTCAATCATTTGTCCTGATCCTGCTTCCACTTATCAGCCAGATGGTGTGCACGGCCCTTCTGAGGTGATAACAGGAAAACATGCATGGAAAGACGATGAATGGAGCGGCATTGCCCTGGAAAACATGATCATGTACGAACTTCACACCGGGACATTTTCTGCTGAAGGAACATTTAAAGGAATAATCAAAAAAATAAACCACTTGAAAAACATTGGCGTCAATGCAATTGAGCTAATGCCGGTAAACCAGTTTCCCGGACATAAAAACTGGGGATATGACGGAGTATACCCGTTTGCAGTACAAAATTCATACGGGGGGCCATATGAATTAAAAAATCTGGTGAATGAATGTCATCAAAATGGGATTGCTGTTATACTGGATGTCGTGTATAATCATCAGGGCCCGGAAGGAAATTACCTGGATACATATGCACCTTACTTTTCTAATCAATATCACACGCCGTGGGGAAAAGCCATTAACTTTGACGATGCCTATCGTGATGGTGTAAGAAATTTTTATATTCAAAATGCTCTCGCGTGGTTCCGGGATTTTCATATTGATGCCTTAAGACTTGATGCAGTACATGCCATTTTTGATTTTAGCGCGAAACATATTTTATCCGAACTTAACGACGCGGTTGATCATCTTTCTCAACAAACGAACAAACAATATTATTTAATAGCAGAAAGTGCTTTGAATGACCCCAAATACATACGTCAAAAGTCAAAATCAGGATACGGGCTGGATGCCCAATGGCTTGAAGAATTTCACCACGCGCTTCATGCCCTGGTAACCGGTGAAAAAAAAGGGTATTATGAAGACTTTGGAGGCGTTGCACATTTAGCTAAATCGTTTACGCGAGGATATGTACATGACGGGGTATATTCCAAATATCGAAAAAAAACATTTGGTGCAAGGGCGGATGGAATACCCGGGCATCGATTTATTGTATACGCTCAAAACCATGATATGATTGGCAACAGGCTAAATGGAGAACGCCTGAGTAAACAAATTGATTTTGAAAAACTCAAATTAGCGGCAGCCACTTATTTTATTTCTCCTTTTGTTCCTCTTATCTTTATGGGTGAAGAGTTTGCCGAAGATACCCCTTTCATGTATTTTATAGATCATAGCGACCAGAATCTTGTCGAACGGGTAAAAAAAGGAAGAAAACGGGAATATAAATCATTGCATGGATTAAAAAAGCCTCCTGATATTGATGCTGACGATACATACGTTCAATGTAAACTCAATTGGAATGATATAAACATGAATACGAGGAAACAAACCATGCTTAAATATTATAAAAAATTAATTCAACTTAAAACAGACCACCCGGTATTAAATAAAACAGACCGGGAATCAATGGCTGTATCGTATGACGAACAAAAACAATACATTAAAATCCATCGCTGGTACCTGGATAATGAAATCCTTGCTTATCTTAATTTTTCAAATGACCCTTTAATGATTGAATTAAAAGATGGTTGGGACGTTTTACTTGATTCTTCTGCAAAAGAATGGGGTGGAGAGAAGGATAATGCATCATCAATTAATGAAAATTCAGATGCATACCACGTAACGAGCCATTCGGTAATTATTTCACAAAATATAAAAAAATAAATGACAAATATAGTTGATGTTTTCACAAACTATCCGGAATCTGTTTTAAACAATAAGATCCAGATAAAAGAACGGGGAAGCGGTATTTTATTACATCTCTCCTCGTTACCCGGGAATTACGGGATTGGTGATATGGGGATGGAAGCTTATGAATTTGCTGACTTCCTGGCTGAATCAAAACAAAAATTCTGGCAAATTCTACCTCTTAATCCAACAGACGGGGGGCATGGGTATTCGCCTTACAGCTCTTATTCTGCTTTTGGCGGGAATACAATGTTTATCAGCCCTGACTTGCTTTTACAACATAAACTTATAGAATTAACAGAGCTGGGCAAATGTAGTATTAAAACCGGTTCCACCGTTGATTTCGAACAATCCGAACAATTCAAAAACAATATTTTTAATGCTGCCTTTTCGCGGTTTCGGGAAGAACAGCCTGCAGATTTTAAAAAAGCATACGAGCTTTTTCTTGAAAAAGAAGCCTTTTGGATACATGATCATGCTCTGTTTGTAGCCCTGAAAAATCATTTCAAAACTCCATGGTACCAATGGCCAGATCCATATAAACACAGGAATCATGAACAATTGAACCTATTTATAAAGGAACACGAGTATGAAATAAACAAAGAAAAATTTCTTCAATTCTTGTTTCATCAACAATTTTTCCTCTTGAAAAAATACTGTAATTCCAAGAATATTCGGATATTCGGGGACCTGCCCCTGTATGTAAATCATGATAGTGCTGATGTATGGACACATCCTGAATATTTTAAATTGGATGCTTCGTTAACCCCGTATGTAGTCGCCGGGGTTCCCCCCGATTATTTTAGTGAAAACGGCCAATTATGGGGCATGCCAATATTTAACTGGGAGAAACTTAAAGATGAAGGATACCATTGGTGGGTAAAGAGGGTTGAACAAAACCTGAAAC
Source organism: uncultured Bacteroidales bacterium (assembly GCA_964413555.1). Classification (GTDB taxonomy): domain Bacteria; phylum Bacteroidota; class Bacteroidia; order Bacteroidales; family JBBRXJ01; genus CAYMKE01. The sequence continues at coordinate 4,573 of CAYPTK010000010.1, forward strand.
TTTTTGATCTTTTACGGGTTGATCATTTCAGGGGGCTTTCTGCATACTGGGAAGTACCCGCTGAAGAAAAAACCGCGATCAACGGAACCTATAAACCCGGCCCGGCTTATGAATTGTTCAATACATTGTCTTACTGTTTCGGTGAACTCCCGTTTGTAGCAGAAGATCTCGGAGATATTGACAACCCGGTTCTGGAATTGAGAGATCATTATAATTTCCCGGGTATGAATGTATTACATTTTGCATTTGATGAAAACATGCCAAAATCCGGGGACATCCCTCACCATTATATTAAAAACAGTGTAGTATATACAGGAACCCACGACAATAACACGACCAAAGGATGGTTTAAAAAACTCGACAAAGCAACTAAAAAGCGCCTTCAGCAATATATTGGAAAAAAAATAACAACTAAAACCTGCTGCAACGAATTGGTCAGGCTTGCTTTTGGATCCGTGAGTGATATTGCCATTATTCCTATGCAGGACGTCCTTTGTTTAGGAGAAAAAGCAATCATGAACCGTCCTTCAATGCCAGCTGGAAATTGGAGCTGGAAATTAAAAAAATCTATATATAAAAACAATAAAACCAGTTTTTTAAAAGAGATCACGCGTATTTATAACCGGTAAATAAAGCCTGCTAACTTCTGATAAGGAAATATTTTATAATTGATTTTTTCGGTGAAAAATGTTATCTTCATAGCCATAATTTTATACAAAATAACTGATGGGAGTCCAGCCGGATATCGGAATAAAAGAAACAAAAGAAGTAATGCAGGTCATTCATGATGTTTATAAGCATGATTTTAAAGACTATGCATTGATTTCATTCATGCGCAGGTTAAACAGGTTACTTTATTTATACAGGTTTAATTCCCCTGAAGAACTTATAAAACGGCTTAAAAAAAATCATGGATTTTTTGATGTTTTTTTACGTTCCATCGCTGTTGAAGAAACTGAAATTTTCCGTGACCCTTCTCTTTGGAGATTGTTTAGCAATGACATCATACCTCATTATATGGCCTCCAAAAGCCATTTTAAAATTTGGCTCCCTGAATGTATCAGTGGAGAAGAACTTTATTCTTTATTGATCATCCTGAAAGAGGGGAATGTATTGGATAACGCTGAAATAGTTGCTCACACTTCAAACTACAAGAGCTTGTCCGATATCAAAAAAGGGATTATCAAGCAAGAAAAAATTAAAATCAGTGAAGAAAATTATATCCGTATAGACGGCAAAGAGGGTGGCCTGGATAAATATTACACTAAATATGAATCGTATGCTATATTGAATGATGGCCTGCTATCAAAAGTGGCTTCGATCGATAAAAAGAATATTTTGGAAACGCCCCCGGGAAATAATGACATAATTCTTTTCAGAAATTCAATGCTTTATTTTAATTTTACATTAAAATCAAAAACACTTAACGGGTTATATGATTGCCTGAAAAAAGGAGGGTTATTTATTATCGGGACCAAAGAAACAATCAATAATCACGAAATTGCCAATAAATATACTTTGTTTTCCCCGGTTGAGAGTATTTATCAAAAAAAATAAAACCCTGTCATGCAAAAAACAATTATCATAGGCGGTTCCGCGGGCAGCTTTAAGGTTATTACCAATATCCTGAGCTCTCTTCCTGATGATTTTGACCGGAGTATATTAATGTGCTTACACCGGCTAAAACATGTACGTTCCGGATTCATTGAAGTTCTGTCATTAAAATCCAAAGTAGAAATCAGTGAACCCAATGATAAAGACCCGATTAAACCGGGCCATGCATACCTTGCACCTGCTAATTATCATATGTTTGTAGAAATTGGCAATACAATCGCTCTTTCCACGGAAGAGAACGTGAACCATTCAAGGCCTTCAATTGACCTGTCGTTTATGACAGCTGCAAAAGTATACAGGGAAAAATTAATCGGCATCATTCTTTCAGGTGCAAACAGGGATGGTACCGCGGGTTTAAAAAAAATAAAAGAAATGAATGGTACCACCATTGTCCAGGACCCGAAAGAATGTGATATTAGTACCATGACAGAAAGCGCGATTCAAGCCGTTAATGTAGATCATGTATTAAAAACCGATGAAATAATTAAATTTTTATGTAATTTGTAGAAAATTTAATATAATGGGCCGACACATAAAAATATTGAGCATTATATTATTGGCTTTTATTCTTTTAATGCCATTTCTTATATTGGCTTATTTAGAACATAACGCGATTATGCCTGAAGAAGAACAACCAATGATAATGCTGTATTTATTATTATTGTTAAATATAATCACGGGCTTTTTCCTGTTCCTTTTTTATATAAAGACGAACATGAAACTTTCAGAGACAGAAAAAAATTTCCGGGAGACGATGATCATGAAAGATCAAAAAATTAAATCCCTGGAAAAAGAAAAGATCATGGAACAAGAAAAAAGACAATATGATAACGTACAGGATACTGATACTGAAAAGCAAATAAAAAACACGATCCCTCCAAAAGCAGATGATAATATTGAATCATATTCGCATAAAATGCTGGAACATATTGCAAAACAATATTCTATTGTACAAGGATTGTGTTATATTAAAAATAAAAAAAACGGGTTATTTGAAGTCAAAGGCAAATATGCTTATTTTTCTGAAAAGGATCCATCCCCTTTTAAACCCGGTGACGGGTTACCCGGGCAGGTCGCGAAAGATCAAAAAACACTTTGCCTGTCAGATGTACCTGAAGATTACATGCAGGTGTTTTCAGGACTCGGGAAAAGCACTCCCAATCAGCTCTTTATCATTCCATTACTTTACGATAATGAAACTGTAGGGGTGTTGGAATTGGCAACTTTCGAACAATACTCTGAAGACGTGATCGGTTTTTTAGTTCAATTCACGCAAATCATAGGACAAGAAATTAAATCCCTATTAATGAAGCAAGAATAAATATGCAGAACAAACCATTGATAAATAATACCAAATCGATTTTTGTCACGAACAGCACTATAATTGGTGCTGCAATAGGTTTTTTATTATTAATTTCAGGTTGGTTCGCCTGCTTTATTTTTACTGATGTCTCCATAACACTTAAGGGCCTTGGAAGATTACATGCAACACATCCTGTACTTTATATTTTAGATATCCTTCCTCTTTTATCAGGATTTTTAGCTTATTATGTTTCATCTTACCATGTAAAAAGAAAAGAATATTTTCAGCAGGAAATCAAAAAGAGAGATGAAAAAATAAATAAAAATGTTGAATTTGCCCAAAAAATTGGTGAAGGAAATTATGAAGTTGATATTGAGATAGATGACACAGATGTACTGGGTAATTCGTTGCTTGTTATGCGCGATAATCTTTTAAAGAATTACAAAAAAGAATTAGAAGAAAACTGGATATCACAGGGGAAAGATTTAATTTCTGACATCTTACGCTCGCATACTAAAATCGAGGATGTCTCGTATGATGTGCTTGTCAATTTAGTAAAATATGCTGACTTCATCCAGGGCGCTTTTTATATTTATGATGAACAGCAGGAAACCTTAATCAATACCTCGACATATGCATATAACCGGAAAAAAATACTCAATCAGGAATTTAAAATCGGGTATGGATTAATCGGGGCTTGCGCCTATGAAAAAGAGATCATATACAGAACAGAAATCCCTGAAGATTACGTGACCATTACATCAGGATTAACAGGTGAAAAAAAGCCAAGCAGTATATTGATTGTCCCGCTCTTAAGCAATGAAAAGATCCAGGGAATTCTTGAATTCGCCTCTATTAAAGAAGGAATTGAAGAATTAACGATCCGGTTTATGAAAGAAATGGGTGAAATCATTGGGCAAACGATCTTTAATCTAAAAGTTAACCAACAAACCGAACGCTTGTTGCTAGAGTCGCGCCAAAAAACAAAAGAATTACAGGAAAGAGAAGAAG